>JAHJDG010000148.1 GCA_018812265.1 bacterium
AGCGCCGCGCGAAACAACTGCGTGCCTACGCTTGCCGAAATGTCCCGCGCGGCTTTGAACGTGCTCCGTCATGCCGATGATATGAACAACGGTATCTTTCTCATGATCGAGGGCGGAGCCGTGGATTGGGCCAATCACGCCAACCAGATGGGCCGCATGATCGAGGAGATGAACGACTTCAACGCGGCGGTCGGGGCGGTGATTGCGTGGATCGAAAGCAACAGCGATTGGCAGGAAACGCTGCTCATCGTGACCGGCGATCATGAGACGGGCTATCTGTGGGGGCCGGGCTCCGGTTCGCCCGCGACGTGGAATCCGCTCATTGACAACGGCCCCGGAGCGCTGCCCGGATTCCGCTACTACTCGAACACTCACACCAACAGCCTGATTCCACTCTTTGCCAAAGGCGTCGGCAGTCCGTGGCTAATCGAGTTCGCGACCGGCAGCGATCCCGTCCGCGGCGCGTATCTCGACAACACCGACATTGCCCGCGTGGTCTTCGGCTACTACGATTGCACACTCAATGTCGAACTGCTCTCGTTCTCCGCCGAGTTCATGGGAGAGAGCATCGAGCTCCTCTGGACGACGGCCAGCGAACAGGACAACGACCGCTTCCTTCTCTCGCGTAATGGCGTGGTCATCGCGAGCGTTCCCAGTCGGGGCAATTCCGCCACGCTGCAGCACTACGAGTGGACCGACACCAATGTGCTTTCCGCAACAGAGTATCGTTACACGTTGACCGCCGTGGATATGGACGGCGCGCAATTCGAGCTGTCCGCGTCTACCGTCTCCACGACTCCCGGCGGCTCCGGGATCGCCCACGACTATGAACTCGGCCAGAACTATCCCAATCCCTTCAATGCCGTCACCAGCATTCCCTTCACACTTGCCGAGGGCGGCCGGGTTACGCTGAGAATCTACAGCACGACCGGACGGCTCGTTGCCACCGCCGCCGATCAGACCTTCGGCCCCGGCCGGCAGCACGTGAGTTTCGATGCCCGCGACCTTGCGAGCGGAGTATACATCTACTCCGTCGAATCCAACGGCTTCACCGCCCGGCGAAAGATGGTCCTGCTGCGATAGTCGTTCACTGCACGGCAAGAAAAAAGAAAGGGTGCACGTCATGTGCGCCCTTTTCGCGGATGCAAACGGCAGCTTGCCGCTATCGTTTTCCGACATTGCCGAGGCGATCCGTCGTCCCCCCCTCGCGTTTCACGGGGTCATTCACACCGGCGCAAGGCTTTGTCGAGCGCCGCCTGAAGATCCGCTTGCCAGGCGTTGCTCTCCAACAGATCGAAGTGCCGTACTCCATCGTGATGGCCGAACAGCACCGGCGAAGTCCCTCGAAACATCGCGATCGTGGGAACACCCAGCGCCACCGCAAAGTGCTGCGGTCCGCAATCGGGAGAGATCAACACATCGCAACAGCGTAGCACCGTGGCCAAGTCCCATACGGATCCGTGCAGACGATGAATCGGGAGATCGAGATCTCTGGCAAGAGCGGCTTCGGCAATTCCCGCCAGCAGGACGACTTTGCCGTGATAGTCGTGGACGATCATTTGCCCGATCCGCCGGATCCATTCCGGCGGAATCGTCTTGAAGGGTAGATCTCCCGATTTCGGCCAAACCCCGACCAGCGGACCACTCGCAGAGCCGAGCAGAGTCTCCCGCGTATGCGCCACACGATCCATGAACCCGCTCGGGACGGGAAGCGTGGCGTGCAGCGATGCGTCGGCCGCCGGAATGAGGTTGCGTATCAACCAGAGCTGTGTGGCGGCATAGGAAATGCGCGTGTGATCGAAGCCCGCCGTCACAAGTCTCCGCTTGTCGAGAGGAAATCCGAGCTTTATCGGCGCTCGGGCTATCTTCGTCAGGAGTCTCCCCGTGATCGAGGCGTCCCACGGGTGGGACGATTCGACGACCAGATCCCACCGCTGCCGCCGATAATTCGCCAACCACCTTGCCGCTGTGCGCGGCTTCCGCAAAAAATCGCGATGGCGGAAAGGAATCACCTCGTCGGCGAGCGGACCGGGGAAAAAGAGATCCGCCACCTCGGCAGCCAGAACCAGCACCACGTGCGCGTCGGGATAGGCCCCGCGCAGGGCCCGCAAGAGCGGCGCGATCATCACGAGATTCCCTAATCGGCGATCCTGCCGAATGATCAGGATTCGGCGCAGCGAGTCGGCGCGAGCGGAATCCGACTCTCTGAGTTCGAGCAGTAGGCGAGAAATGAACTGGAACAAGTGAACTACGCCTTGGAAATAGGGGCAAACGAAAAACGCGGGACCCAAGCAAGAGGCCACAAGATGGAAGATACGCATTCCAATCCATTGTGGCAAGACCGCTATCTGCGCGGCCCTCTACGACCCCGAACCCCGGAGGAGCCGAAGAATCCATGAGCGATGAAAACCGTCAAGCCACGACGTTTTCTGGTTCTTGGTCGAAGCGGGACAGTCGCTCGTTCATCGCCGAGCGGGGACTGTGTCCTTGCCGGAATCTCACCTGCTTGTCATTCTGAGGGTCGCTCCTTTTTCATTGTGTCATTCTGAGGGTTGCTCTGCGACCCGAAGAATCTCAGCCCGCTTGCTCAGACCGGACAGATCGAAGCCCGGCAAGTAAGCTGAGATTCTTCACTTCGTTCAAAATGACAACCGTGAAGGTCCGCCGAGCCGGGATTGTATCCCGGCCGGAATCGCACCTGTCTGTCATTCTGGACACCGCGTGCCAATCCAAGTACTTGCCGTTCAGAGAAGGACAGCGCGGGCGTCCAGAATCTCCCTTCCGATTTCTGATTTCAGCTTTCAGATTTTCACTTCAGCAGCACCATCTTCCTCGTCTCCGCCCTCCCCATTATCTCAACTCGTGCAAGGTACACTCCCGACGGCAGTCCGCTCGCATCAAACATTTACCGATGTTCTCCGACAGTTGCAATTGACCGGGCTGAGCCGTACCTTATTCAGGAATGCGGTTTTGATTCCGGGAGTCCCCATGAAATTCTTGAAAATCAATTTGATACCAACGGCCCTTGCGATACTGCTCAGCACCGCGCCCCTTGCCGTGGCCGACACCACCACCGTCCTGACCTTTAATCAGGAGTTCATCAACTGGGTGGATCCCCACGTCGCCACCTTCGCCTTCCCCGAGGGCGGCCCGCTCTACTCGCAGATCACGCTGCGCATGGAGATCGGCTGCCCCGGTTCGCCCGGCGATTGCGACCCGTGGGATCGTCTTGGCCAGCTCCACGTACGCGTCCCGACCAGCGACAGCACCTACCAGCGCTATGAAATCGCCCGCTTCATTACTCCCTACGACATCACCGGCGGCGGCGGGCCGGGGACCTGTTCGTGGGAGTTCGACGTCACCGATTATCAAACACTCCTCCACGACAGCGTCACGCTCAGCGTTTACATCACGACGTGGATCGGCGGCAATCGCGGCTGGCTCATCACCGCCGTGTTCGAGATGATCGAGGGCGCGCCCGATCCGGAACCCTATCTTGTCACCAACCTGTGGGACGTCGGGTATCTGGTCTACGGCGATCCGGACAACCCGCCCGAAAGTCACATCGAGCCCGTGGCGATGGTAGCCGACGAATCCACCGAGATGATCAGAGTTCGCGTCACCTGCACCGGCCACGGGCAGGGCAACACTCACAACGCGGCCGAGTTCTCGCAGAAGTGGCACTGCGTGTGGATCGGCGCCGCCGATTTCCAGCACGATCTCTGGCGCGACGACTGCGAGCACAACACCTGCAGCCCGCAGGGCGGAACCTGGCGTTACGACCGCGCCGGCTGGTGTCCGGGCGATAAGGTAGAGCCGTGGGACAACTCCTACCTCGATTTCTCGCCCGGCGAGACGATAGATTTCTACTATGAAATCGAACCCTACGAGAACTTCTGCCGCCCCACCAATCCCGAATGTGTGAGCGGTGTGACCTGCACCGACTGCAACTACAACTCGACCGGCCACACCGAACCCAACTACTGCCTGATGGTGCAAGCGATTTTCTATCGCACGCCGCTTTCTTCCAACCCTCGCGAGCGGGCGGGGGTGCCCGCTGAGATCGAACTTCTGCAGAACTATCCCAATCCCTTCAATCCGCAGACGACCATTCGCTTCACGCTTCCGTCACCGGGAATCACGCGCCTCGCCGTGTACAACACCTCCGGGCAGCAGGTCGCGCGGCTCGTACAAGATTATCTCTCCGCCGGACCTTACGAAGTCACTTTCGACGGAAGCCATCTGACCAGCGGAGTGTATTTCTACACTCTCGATTTCCGCGGCACAAACACCACGCGCAAGCTGCTGCTGCTGAAATAGAGATGTAGTCCTAGTAGATGTGTAGGGGCGGCCCGGTGTGGCCGCCCTTCTCGTTTCCCCTCGCTGACAATGGAAAATGCGTGATTACGTTCGAGGCTGACCGGACTGTTGAGATTGGAGCCATTCTTCGATTTTCTGGGACGCGAACTTGACTCCGCCCACGCCGAAGGCAATGGCAAACGCCACCGCCACCGCGCCGACTAAAATACCGAATGCGATCACCACGATTTCGGCGGCCAGTCCCGCCTGACGTAGCGCCATCGCACCCGCCATGACCAGAATCGCAAGCCGCGCCACCATCGGCAGCAGCGCCGGATATTTCGTCTCTTTGGAACGCAGCGCGTTGGCCGCCAGATTAGCCAGATACAAACCGACGGTAAAGATCAAGACACCCAGAAGGACGTTGCCGATAAACACCAGGAATTGCTGCAAGAGTCCCGCCGCCAGATTGAAGTATAAGAGGTTCAGAGCTTCCAAGCTGGCGAACAGCATGATGGCTACGAGAATCACCGTGCCGGCGATCTCGGACAGCGTGCGCTCGCCCGCTTTCGGTTCGCGGCCGATGCCCAGCTTCACGAGCAGCGAATTGAATCCGATGCTCGTCAGCAACTCGGACGCCAATTTCGCCACCACGCGGCCGATGATATAGGCCAAAACCAGCAACAGCGCCGCGCCGAAGATGTTCGGCAAAGCCAGCAGGATCGCATCCAGCATGTTGGAAGCCGGCCGCGTGAGCGCCTCCAGTTGCAGGGCATCCAGTGTTCCCACCAGAACGGGAATCAACACCAGAATGTACACGATCAGACCGATGACGCCCGACAGCTTCCGGGTGCCCGCCGCTGCGCTAAGTCCCATCTTCTCGCTGAACTTGTCCACGCCCGCCGCCGCCAGAACGTTGGTCACGATCCCGCGCAGCAGGTGAGCAACGAAAAGCCCGATGAGCAGGATCAGCGCCGCCGAGACCAGATTGGGCAGGAATTCCAACGCCGGTGTCAGCATGCTCTGCACCGGCCCGAGCAGTCCATCGAGGGCCAGCGCGCCCAGAATCGCCGGCAGGAACAGCAGGAAGATCACCCAGTACACCGCCGCGCTCAGCGGCCGCGCGAGAGCCACCGGTTCCCCCGAGTCGCGGTCAATCGCTCCTGTGACGCGCTCATCAATTTTGGCCGCCGTCAGCGCCTTGTAGACGATCGCCCGCAGAATGGTTGCCATGATCCAGGCCAGGATCAGCAGCAGTGCCGCGCCGATCAGGTTCGGCAGATAGGCGGTGACCTCCGCGAGCATGGCATTGATAGGCACCACCGCCATGGTTAGACTGAGAGTCTGGAAGAAGGCTACGAACACCAGCAGGATGAGCAGGTAGTACACGATCCGCCCCACCATCCGCTCGGCCCGGACGGGCTTGGGCTGTCCGTCCCCGGACAACCATTTTCCCATGCGTTCATCGAGCTTCAGACGATGCAGGCCGCTCCGTACCAGCCCCGCCACCCCCAGCGCGGCCAGCCAGCCGATAACCAGCACGGCAATCGCCGCCAGGAGCCGTGGCCAGTAACCTCCGGCCATCTCCGCCATCTTCTCTGTGAATACTTCAAACACGGTTCATTCTCCCTTGCTAAACCTTCGGGAAAAGACTCACAAGTCCCGGTCGCTGTCAGCGCCCGTCGAAGGTGCGTGGAAGCGAAGGAAACTCATTTTACAGCGCAAAGCCCCGCTCAATTTCCCGCGCCGCCGTGTTCTACTGTTGTGGGAACCCGATACTACGTGCCGCCACCCATCGCCATTCTATATGATAAGGGGGAATTTCTCAAAAGTCAAGGTGTTTCGAGGCTTACCAATTGAACACCGATAAAAAAACGAGGCTGGTTCACCACCTGCCCATCGTTCGCTGTGCAAGAACAGAATCACGATTGGTCATTCACTGTCTTCCACTCCGGTTTTCGGACAGTCTTTATCGAGCGGACACTCGGAACACTTGGGTTTGCGGGCGTTGCAGATTTTGCGGCCGTGCCAGATCATCGCGTGACTGAAGAGAATCCAATCATCCTGTGGAATGAGTTCCATTAGATCGTGTTCGATCTTTTCCGGGCTTTTTTCCTCGGAGAGTTCCATACGGCGGGTCAGCCGCGAGACGTGCGTGTCCACGACGACGCCGGTGGCAAGTCCGTAGGCGGTTCCGAGAATCACGTTGGCGGTTTTCCTTCCGATTCCCGGAAGCTTGATGAGCTCCTCCATGTCCTTGGGAACCTTGCCACCGAACTCTTCATGGATCGCTTTCGAGAATCCGATAATTGATTTGGCTTTGTTGCGGAAGAATCCCGTGGAGCGGATGTCTTCTTCGAGTTCGGCGGGATTCGCATCGGCGAAGGCGCGTGGTGAGCGGTACTTTTTGAACAGATCGCGGGTGACTATGTTCACCCGTTCGTCGGTGCACTGCGCGGAGAGAATGGTGGCAATGGCGAGTTCGAACGCGCCTTGATGATTCAGTGCGCAGGTCGCTTGGGGATAGGTCTCGAACAGGATTTCCGTCACGCGCTGCGCGCGCTTCTTAATGGAAGATGATGGCATGGAAAGCAAAGGATGAAGGATGAAAAAGTTAAGCGAGAGAAGCAAACTGCCGGTTGCATCTACGGTGGGCAGATCAGAGACCTGCGGCTACGGAACAGGACACGATGAATCGTGTCGCTACAAACCGTTCTGTCATTCCGAACGAAGGGAAGAATCTCAGCCCCCGTGCCGCGCTCACTTCGCCCGATCCGATAAACACATCACCCCGCAAGCAACACACTGCCGTGTGAAACTAACAGATTCGCGGGGGCGCACGCAGTGCAGAGCTACTTTCGGCCGAGGCGGGGCCGGAATTTCACAAGAAAGAGATCGGTCGGACGATGGCATATAATTGGAAATTCCACGTTATCGTACATCATCGGGCCGTCAGGCCAGGTCCGGCCGGCGATGACCAAGCCGCCATCCGGGGCGAGGGTCATGGCGATACCTTCGCGAGCTTGCTTGTTCTCAAGTTCTGATGAAAGCGGTTCGTTTGCCATAATAATCGAGCGGCGAGGCTGTCCTTTTGTTGACAACACCTCGACCCAATATCCATCATCAACGTTGTATTCTTGCGGGTGTTGGCCCGTGAACGCGATGTCTTTGTCGGGGAGTTCAATGCAACTTCGTATTTCCGAATCTCCCAGATTCTCGAAAGACCGGGACCAGAGGGAATCGCCGTTCGCCGTAAGCCGCATAAGAGAGGCTCGTCCGAGAATCATATAATCTCCGTTTGCCGCAGGTGCGAGATCCGCGACGAAATTCCAATCGGCGAAGTGTTTATTCCAGACGATGATGCCGAGGCTGTCGGTTCGCACGACCGAGAGGCCTTGAGCGTTGCTCTGGCCCGTCGTTCCGGCGAAGATAATACCGAAATCTTCCGTCATCTCGGCATCAATCGTGTACCCGGCATCGGCTCCGAGTTGCGTTTCGCCGTAGGACCTTCCCCATAGTGGAGTACCCGCGGAGTCAAGCTTCACGATATGGAAATAGGCCGGTCCGTTGTCAGGATTGACGGCGGTACGCAACAGCACAAGACATCCGCCATCGGGCGTATCGCGAATCGGCCCGGCGGTGTTGTAGTGATGCACACGATACATACGAGTCCACAGTGTATCGCCGGACGCATCGAGCCGGAGAATCCATACTTGACTTAGGCCTTCGCCCAGCGATTGGATCGTGGCGGAAACCAGACAGCCGCCGTCCTTCGTCGGCCATACGTCCTCCGCCTCGCTCCGGGAGCCGCGACGGAAGAACTTCCTCCACTGCGATTCTCCGGTCTCGTCGGTCTTCAGGACAAACGCTGTTTGAGAAACATTGTACACACATCCGAACGTTCCGGCCACGATGAAACCGCCATCGGCCGTCGTACGGATAGCGGAAGGATCGAGGCAGATACTCCCCTCGCTAAACGAGTCCAGACGCGCAAATCCCTCGCCCTGTTGGATTTCCCACGTCTGAATCGCTTTAGCGATCTCTGAGCGACTGATGGTTCGGGTCCACAGTGTGTCGGGTTTACCCTTCGCAAGCGCGAGAACGGGAAAAAGGAGGAGAACGAAAAGAAGGCGGTTCATTTTGCGGTGTTGAAGAGGGGTGACGAATGAATGTCATACAATCCGTGTGGGGGCGGCCACACAGGGCCGCCCCTACAGATCAAGGTGTCGAGCGAAATGGATATGGCAGGCCGTGCCCCTACGGTGTTACTTCAGCAAGAGTAACTTCTCGGTGCGGACGATATTCGCCGCTTCGAGTCGGGCGAAGTACACGCCGGTCGGCAAAGCGCTACCGTCGAAGGAGATGCGATGCGTTCCGGCGGTCATCGGTTCGTCACGAAGCACGCGGATCCGCCGTCCCTGCACATCGTAGATCGCGAGCCGCACTTCCGTCGCCCGCGGCAGGGAAGCGGCAATCGTGGTGACGGGATTGAACGGATTGGGATAAGCCGTCAACCCATATTCGCGCGCGATCGTTTCCGGTTCGATGTCCGCATGGGCGATGTCGAGGAAGAACACGCCGGTGCCGTTTTCGGCCTCGGTGATCCAGTGGCCGTCGGTGGCATGCACCCGCCAATAGAATGTGAAAATCTCATCCAAGACCGGAACCGGAATTTCCACGAGCTGGCTGGTATCGGCGGTCACGAACACTTCATTGTACTCCGCATAGTCGGGCGACCACACCTGCAGCGCATAGGTGACGGGAGTGCCATCCGGATCTATCGAGTTCGACCAGACGAACTGAACGCTGGGAAACTCGTACCACGGATCATGGCTGCTGTCGGCGGGCAGAAGGCGCGAAAACGGGCCGGGAGCCTGACCGATAACGCCCGTTCCGTGCAGCGGCGCGAGCGTGACTCCTCCCGGACCGTTGTGCCGGATCTCGCACACGCCGTTGTATTCGCGGGGCATTCCCGGGAAAAACGTGATTCCCGGCTGAACCTGCTCGCCGGGCTGAATCTGGAAGGGAAAATGAACAAACTGGGCCGAGAACCCGAACGAACAGAAGGCCGTGTCAATCGCGAGCGGAGCGGTGCCGGTGTTGGCAATCGTCAGGAGCAGCGTGGAATCCGAACCGACCTGGACAAAGCCGAAGCGAAGCGTATCCGGCGAGATCGAAATCTGCGGAACATTGGCCAGCGGAGTCTCGCTGCGAAGGTGAAGCACTCCGTAGATGCTCGTGTTGCCGCCGGTGTTCATCACGGCGTGGCCGTAGCCGTCCGGGCCGATGCGCAGGCAGGGATTGAAATGGTCTTCGCCGATCAATGCGTATCCCAGCCAGTTATCGGAAGCTTGCCGTACGAAGTAGTGGACGAAGCCGGTGTAGAGATTTCCGCTGGTGGCCATGACCAACATATGGGGAGTGCCGTTGCCATCGAGAGCCATCGTAGGATTGACGGCGCTCATCCGACCGGTCACGAACTCTGGCGGTGACCAGGTTCCTCCTCCCGGTTTCTGCATGTAGTATACGTGACCCGGCATTCCCCACCCGTTATCTCCGCCGATTGCCACGTGAATGTCGTAGCCGTCCAGAGCGATATCGGACGACAGGTCCTCCTGATTGGGAGTGAACAGACCCTCAATGGTCCAATTGGTGTCGCCCGGCGCACTGTTGCAGGCGTGCTCGATGTGATAGTCTTCGTAGCCACCGCCGCGATAGGTGATGTGGGCGATTCCCTCGGGCGAGACCGCCAGTTTGGGATCGGCACCGAGTCCGAACATGCCCAGATTGGTGCCCAGCAAGAGCTGCGGATCGGCTCCCCAGATGACCCGCATGTAGGCGATGTGGTACAAATCCACGAACGGTTCTTCGCCGATCCACGCCAGATGAACCATCCCGCCATCGTCCACGTCAATCGTGGGACAGCAGAGAAAGATCGGTTCGGCGGCGGTAGTCTGATGACTCCACTCGCCTCCCGAGAGCAGGGCGCTAATGAGTTCCGAGTTCGCCTCGAAGGCGACGACCGGAACTCCCGATTCGGGCAGCACGGCCAGCACCGGAGTGAAGGCGATCTGCTGGGACGTGTTGACCGTATCCGGCGTTGGCTGCCACTGGCCGTTCGGGCGGGTGGTGTTATACAGAATCCACTTCCCGCCCGTGGGACCGGTGCGTTCCGACGTCCACACGGCATGCAGGAAACCGCTGTCGTCAATCTCCAGCGATTCGAGATTGGTGTGTCGCTGGAGAATGGTCGGGATTTCCAGCGTGTCAATGGAAAAATTGCCCCACTGCGCGGATGCGGCATGGGCGAGCAGGAGCAGGAAGACGCTCACGCAGAAGCGTCTCGCGGCCGATGAAAAAGAGAACGTTGTCATGATCCACCCCCTGTTTGGTGTGTACTCGAAGAAGCCAAGAAACCAAGATGCCAAGAAGCCAGAACCAGAAAAGCGAGAATACGATGTCGTGAAGCGCATGTCCATGCGGCGCTACTTGATCAGTACCGCCTTCATCATCCGCGTCTGGTCGTAGGCGGTGATGCGGAGGAAGTACAGCCCGCTGGGAAGATCGCTGCCGTCGAAGGTCAGCGTGTGCTCGCCCGGTTCGAGTTCGCCGTCGGCCAACAGCGCCACCACCTGCCCGAGGCGGTTATAGACGCGGGCGATGACTTCGGTGCGCGCGGGCAGCGACAGAGTGATCTGCGTCGCCGGATTGAACGGATTGGGATGCGGTTCGCTCAGCGCAAACCGCGTCGGCAACTCGGGAGCGTCGTCCGCCGCCAGAATCGTAATCGAAAAATCGCCCGCGCTTTCCACGTAGGTCTGGAAATCGAACGGCGTCTGAAGCCGAATCCGGCACTGAGCGGAAGCGGGAGCGGTCGGCGCCCACGTGTATTCGCCGTCGTTTACGGTGTTGGCCGAAATCGTTTCCCACGCGCCGCCGGGATAGGAGCGGTTCAATTGAATCCGCAGCGTTCCCACGTGCTCGGCGGCCGACCAGCGAATGAGCGTCGGCGTTCCCACCGGAAGCTGCTCGCCGCCATTCGGAGACTCAATCGTCATTTGCGGGGCGCGGATCGTGAAACCGGCGTCCGATTCGTCGGCAAGCTCGGGGCGCTCGCTGGAGGTCAGCCGCAGCCGCGCGTTTTCGGAGGCCGGAAGTTGCACCGTCCATTGCACGGCGGAATCCTCCCAAACGTTGTCCGAGAGCAATTCCCACGCTCCATTCGGATAATCACGATTCAGTTCCAGCCGGAGGATTTCGGAGACCAGAAGCCGCCCGAAGCGCACCGTATCCCGGCGGCCGGTGAGGATCGTTTCGCCGCCGTTCGGCCAGAGCAGCGTGAGCGCAGGCGAGGAAATCCGCGAGTCGGTATTGGAGGTGTCGGTCTCGCCGGTGATGGTGTTGTGCGCGATGCGGAAGCGAACGTGCTCCGCCTCCGGCCCGGTCACCGTCCACGCTTGCTGGCCGTCGTTGGCGGTGGACGTGAACAATGGACTCCAACTCGCGGATGGATAGCTGCGGTTGATCTCGATGGTCACGGTTCCGCCGAACGACACTCCGCTCCAGCGGAAAATAATATTCTCTCCCAACGGGAGGGTCTCGCCGCCATTGGGATAGAAGAGGGCGAGGTTCGCGCCGCCGGTGGGGACTTCCCACATTCCGCGGCCGTGGGTGGCAATGCGCAACACTCCCGTCACGCGCTGCAGGTCCATATCGTCCACCCGTGCGGCGGGCAGGCCTTCGCCGAGAATCGCCCAGGTCTGGCCGCCGTTGGTGGTCACGTAGACTCCGATGTCTCCGCCCGCGTAGAGCGTGGACGGCTCGCTGCGATCCACCACCACGTCCTGAAACGGCACGTCGGGGAGATTGCCCGAGATGTTCTGCCACGCTCCGCCCGCGTTGGTGGATTTCCAGACGTGACCGGTGCCGAAGCCCGACAGCGTGACGTACACGATATTGGGATCGAACGGATCGGGCACCACCCGCGTCACCCACGCGCCCGGTAGATTCCCGGTCACGTTCGTCCAGAGATTGGTGCCGCTGTCGTAGCGATAGACCGCGCTGCTCGTTCCCAGATACAGCCGTCCGGGAACGGTCTCCGAAACTTCCAAGACCTGCATGTTTCCCCCAAGGGACTGGCCGATGGTCTGCCAATTGCCGTTTCGGCCCTGATTGGGAGACTTCCATACCGAGCCGTTGGCGGTGGTGGTGTAGATGGTCAGATGATCGAAGGGATCGAGCACCATCGGCGTCACCCACGGCCCGTCGCCGTCAATACCGGGATTGATGTCCGAAAAATTCTGTCCGGCGTTGTCGCTGCGGTAGCGGTGGCCGTTCTGCCATTCGACGTAGATGGTGTTGTTGTTGGTGTAGTCCACCACGCAGTAGCCGCCGTCGCCGCCATAGATCGGATCATGGTCGGGGCTGCCCGCCCAGCGGAACGTGCCGTTGTCCTGCGTTCCGCCGTAGGCCAGAGCGGTGTCCAGCGTGGCGTTGCCCATCGCGTAGTATTGGAACGTCACATAGCCGTTGCTCTTCTCCACCCAGTTCTCACCGAGATCCACGGACTTGAAGATTCCGCCGTCGGTCACTTCCCACAGCTCGTTGGTGTTGGTGGGATGGAATACGATCTCGTGGTGATCGGCGTGAATATAGTCGGGATGTCCGAAGTCGTAGTGCCAGCGCGAAAGCTGCCGCCAGGTCGTTCCCGAGTTCGTCGAACGGTAGAGATCGAGCCCCGACGAGAAGATCATGTTCGATTCATCGGGCTTGACGGCGATGGCCATGTCGTACCAGCCCTGCGAAGCGTAGTGGTTGGTCCCCGTCGTCGTCATCTGCGTCCAGGTCAGGCCGTTGTCCAGCGAGCGGAAGATCGCAATCATTTGCGAGCTGTTGTAGCTGAACGACCCGCACACGCCCGCGTACACCACCTGCGAATTGGCGGGATAGAACGCGAGCACGATGCGGCCGATGGAGTTCGCGTTGGGCAAGCCGGTGGAGGTTCGCGTCCAGTTTATACCGTTGTCGGTCGAGCGATAGACTCCGTTCTGGATATTTCCCCACGGATAGCCCGCGCCGCACAGCAGAATATCGGGATTCTGCGGGTCGCGTTTGAGCTCGTTGATGTTGCCGCTCAGAACTCTGGCGAAGGACTGGCCGCCGTTGATCGAACGATAGAGACTGTCATTCGTGGACGCGAGTACGATCTGACCGTTGCGCGGGTCAATGTTCAGTTTGAGCACGGATCTTCCCGCGCCGTAGTTCCAGCTCAGGGCGGTCGGATTCCACGACTGGCCCGCGTTGGTGCTCTTGAGGAGTCCGATTCCCAAGACGGCGTCGCCGTTGAAGTAGCCTTCGCCGGTACCCAGATACATGACATCGGGATTCGTGGGATCCATCTCGAAGCAGCCGACCGCCAGATTGCTGAGCTGATCGGAGAACGGCAGCCACGATTCGCCGCCGTCGGTGGATTTCCAGAGTCCGCCGCTCACGGCTCCCGCGAACATCACCATTGGGTTATTGGGATGAAAGCGGATCACGCGGGTGCGTCCGCCGTGGTTGTAGGGGCCGAGGTTGGTCCACGGCTCGTCGAGGGTCATGCGTGGCATACGACCGCGCTGTTCGAGAGCCTGCCAGTAGGCTCCGGCGGGAACCAGTCCGTCCGGCCAGCTCCGCTGCAGCATGTCCCATTCGTAGCGTTTGAACGGTTTCCAGCCGTGCGCGCGCGGCCATTCGGCTTGCGAGTCATAGTAGGCCCGCCACGGTGCGAGCTGCTCGTTCACGTTAATCATCGTCTGCGGCGGCTGCGTCTGCGCAAGCGCGAGAGCCGCGACCGCCAGCAGGATTGTGAGTGCGAAAGTGCGTTTCATTGCCGGTCTATCCAAAAAGGAAATTGTGTTTGCTTTGTAGTGACACAACTTGTTGTGTCTCTTCTCCCGTGGGGTCGCTGACCCAGCCGGAATTATCTCAACAACAGCAGCTTCTCCGTCGCCACGTACCCCGGCGCGCCCAGGCGGGCGAATGTCCCCTTCAGGTAAGGAGTGTTACGGATTCAATCGTCGTGCTCTAATGTTATTGGGCGCCCCTTGTACTCGGAATGTTCCCACACGCAAGCGAAACAAAAGTCGTATCCGAGGTTTGTCACCGCCACCGATTTTTGCACGATTTGAACATTGCGCCCTGGCGTTGATTCAATTGATTGTATAAAAGGTTGGAGATCGTTTGATTCTTCCAGGGGTCTATATACAGTCAGATCATATATCCACTTACTCTGTATTTCCACCAAGCCTAGCCGTTCAAGATTCTTCAGATAAGTAGGCGCCAAGTCAGGTCTTTCGCATCCGGATTCGTGCCCAATCAAGGAAAAGTCTTGGAGTACCGCTGTATGAGCCGACTTTTTCTTAGACCCAGCATTGAGATCAATGACTGGGAGAAGCCCTTCTGAGTCTCGAGCAAATAGATGGATGATTTTGGCTTCATCAGGCGAAAGGTTCTTGATGATTTCCACAAAGCATGGATGAGCCGCAACAGCCGTCCTTGAATCCATGGAAGTAGCCAGTAGCGTCGCGAACATTTCTCTAAGATTTTCGTCCACGCCAGCGAAGCGCAGAGCTTCAATTGCTGGTCCTGCCACAAGCGGGCTGGGAGTGATAATCCTGTCAGGCGGTACTTTGGCCAACTTCTCAGTAACCTTGGACTCAATGAAACCAGCCACTCGTTCACAACTCCACACGATGGCATGAATTGGTACAAGAGCAGCCTTGACTGTTTTGTGGAGCGTAGTACCTACCTCGCAAACGCTCGGTTGCAGAAGGTCTTGGTAGACGGGAAATGCCTCTGCCAACCCTTTTATGGCATCTACAGTATCACGAATCTCCTTGCCTCCAACACTACCATTCATTATGGGTTCCTCCTATCTCGCAAAAAAAGCCTTCACCTTCACTCCCGTGTCCCGCGTCGTTTGGGCGGCGATCTCCTGCAGGCGGTCGGGCGGGACGAGCGAGATGCTCTGATTGGGGACGGGCCGGTCAATGGAGTACAGGTGGACCTCCACCGGCCGGAGCTGCGCGATCCGCCCCATCCACGCCCGCAGATCGCTGGGCGACGAGTTGGAAGGATTGCCGTCCACGAGGACCGTCTGAATGCGGATGTCCTTTAAAAGACTCAGCGAAAACATGATGTCGTCCAGTTCAATCCCCCGCGTGGGACGATTGATGGCCTTGAACGTCTCGGGCGTGCCCGCGTCGAGCTTCATGATGGGCAGGTCAATCAGCGGAATCACCTCCTGAATATCATCCCAGATCGCTCCCGCCGAATTCGAGAGCAGCGCGATCTTGGCCTCGGGCCGGAGTTCATCGCGCAGCCGCTTGATCTCGCGCACGAGCGGGGCGAAATCGGGATACATCGTCGGCTCGCCGTTGCCGGAAAACGTCACCAGATCGAAGTGCGTGGGCGAGAGCATCGCTTCCTCGACCGCCGCCACTACGTTTGTGAGCTTGGGCATCTCAGCTACGTGGAGATCCATATCGAGGGTGCAGCGTCGCGTCACCCCGTAATGGCAATACACGCAGTTGAACGGACACAGCTTGTCCCGCGCAGGCATCAGGTTAACCCCCAGCGATTTCCCGTACCGCCGCGAGTTCACGGGACCATAGAGTATCCCCTTCTGCATCGCCAGGAGCATCTTCCATCTCCCATCCGGCTTGTGCCCTTGCCTTTGTGAGTGGAAATGGCTAAACTGCCATTGACCCTATGGGTTAAGATAACCAATCCCTGCCCGAAAGGCAACGAACGGCCACTCCGACCATGAGGCGGAACTACTCCCAAAGGGCATGGGGCAAGACCCATTCCAAGACGAAAAATCAACGGCTTGCCTTTTGTACCTTGAGGTAGATTGGCGCAATCGCTGCACACATTGCAGAGTGAAGTGTTACCACTATGCACTGGGGAGGCGACATGAGTAAAACCGAACAAACCCGGCGGCCTTTGATCTTGGATGGGGCCTTGGGGACCGAGCTCGAGCGGCGCGGTTTCGTGGCCCGGCTGCCCCTGTGGTCAGCCTGGGCGCTCATCGAAGCTCCCGATCTGGTCAAGCGCATTCACTGTGACTATGTCCGCGCGGGAGCCGAGATCCTCACCGCCGCCACCTTCCGCACCACCCGCTACACGCTGGCCAAGGAAACCCTGACCAGTTGGGCCGAGGAATTGACGCATCTGGCCATCCGGCTGGCGCGTGAAGCAATCGGCGAAAGCGAGTCTCCGCCCGGCAGCGCAACTCCCCGAGTGGCGGGCTGTATCGCGCCGCTGGAAGACTGCTACGAGCCGGAACGCGCGCCGTCGGACGAGATTCTCCGCCGCGAGCACACCGGCACGGCCGGGCTGCTGCGCGAAGCGGGGGCGGACTTGATTCTGGTGGAGACGCAGAACACTGCCCGCGAAGCCGTCATTGCCACGGAAGCTGCGTTGGCCACCGGATTGCCCGTGTGGGTGTCGTTGATGCCCCGCAGCGGCACGGGACTCTTCGGCGGAGGCTTGCTGGTCGAGGCCGCGCGAGCCGTGCACCGGATGGGCGCGGAAGTGGTTCTGGTGAACTGCGCTCCTCCCGCGATTATCGCCGCCGCCTTCCGCACGCTGCGGGAGGCGTTGCCCGAGGCCCGGCTGGGAGCCTATCCCAATTTCGCCCACGTCGGCGGCGCACCCTGGGAGTTCACGGCGTCGTCTACTCCCGGCCAATTCGTCGAATGGACTCGCCCGATTCTGAATCAGGCGGCGGTTCTCGGCGGTTGCTGCGGCTCAACGCCGGAACATATCGCGGCCCTAAGTCAGGCACTTCAATCGCAATCCTGAAAGACAGTAAGGATATACCCATGAAAAAAGCTCTTGCAGCATTGATTGCCATAACACTGCTCATTAGCGGCTGTTCGGTGATCCAGAAGCTTACGGAAGGCAGCGGGTCGTCCGCCACTACCGCCGAGGGCTTCGGCACGTCGCGCCAGAGCGATCTGGCGATCACTCCGGTCGAAACATCAGCCACCGTCGAATGGGGCGTGGTGCGCGAGATCCCCATCGAGGTGACGTGGGCGGCGGGACAGAAATTCGCCGTGCAACTGGCAGCGGCCGCCGAGACCCCCGAATGGCTGGGCGTGGAGTTCGTGCCGGCGATTATCGAGCCGCCGGGACGCAGCATCTTGCGCGTCAATCCGACGGTGGCGGATGCCACTCTCGGGGAGACCATGCTGGTCATCGAGGCCTCCGCCTACGGCATGAGCGAACCGGTCCGCCAGAAGATCACCCTCGACGTGCGGCGGCAGTCGGGTGACTTCGAGCACCTTGAAGCGGCCCCGCTCACCCGCGAGTGCCGCAACGTCTGCGGCAAGGTGGACAAGGGAGTGCTGACCTTCTACGACATCCTCCGCGAGAAGGATCAGGAATGCAGCGACGATGCCAAGCTGCCCGCTTCGCAGCAGATCGGAATCCAGAATTTCGGCCTGGCTTCCCCCGGCTATGGATTCGGTCGAACCTGCCGTGTGGCGGCGATTTTCGAGCGGGGCGGGACGCTGAGCTTCTTCAATCTCGGACTCACTGGCAAGCTTCCGCGAGGCGCGCTCATGCTCAGCGTGCGGGGAGCCACCGATGGCTGGCTTTCGCCCGACAACACACTGGCCGTACTCAAGGTGTCGGGCGGTCTCGTTCCCTATGACGTGGTCACCGGACAGATGCTGGCCCGCTCCTGCCGGATCACGCGCGATCCCAGCTATTTAAGCCTGGCGGGGATTTCGCTTACCAGCGACAACTGTCAGTGGGAGGTGAAGTAATACTCGTCTAAGGGGTGACTCTGGAGAGTCACCGCCGGGTGTAATACTCCTTCGCGATGAGGCGGCATGCTCCGCCGTGCCGCGAGCCGCGCCGCAGAGGGAGCGGGCGAACCAATCGGAGAAACGACAAAACAGAAGCCCCGTCCCGAAATCTCGGGACGGGGCTTTGATCTTCCGACGAAAAGCCGCCTTAGGCCTTCTTCATGTGGGCCTGGAGGAGCTTGTTCATCTCGAACATGCTGACGACGTTCTTGCCGAACAGGGCCTTGAGCCGGGGATCGGTGTTGATCATGCGGCGGTTGACCTTGTCCTGCAGGTTGTTCTTCTTGATGTAGTCCCACAGCTTCTTGGTAATTTCCGTACGCGGCATGGGACGATCGCCGACGACCGCACCCAGCACGGCATCGGGGGCCATGGGGGCCATGAAGGCGGGATTGGGTTTCCGCTTCACTTTCGGCTTCACCTTCTTGACGACTTTCTTCTTAGCCGGCTTCTTGGCTGTAGCCTTCTTGGCGGTGGCTTTCTTCTTGGCGACTTTCTTCTTGGCCGGCTTCTTGGCCGTGGCCTTCTTGGCGACTTTCTTCTTGACGACTTTCTTCTTGGTCGCCTTCTTGGCGGTGGCTTTCTTCTTGACGACTTTCTTCTTGGTCGCCTTCTTGGCGGTCACTTTCTTCTTGGCGACTTTCTTCTTGGTCGCCTTCTTCGCCGTGGCCTTCTTCTTGGGGGCCTTCTTGGCGGTAGCTTTCTTCATGGGACTCTCCTTTACGGGTTAACGGTTCACTTGATGGGTGAACTTCGGCTCACATGGCTGAACAAGGGGTACGGCCCACACTGCTCAAGCAGCGGGCCGGTAGCCGTCGCTCGCAGACCCGGCGATCCCGTCACGGAGGGGGCAATTCGATCCGGGCGGCACGGTGAGTAAAGCGCCGGCAGGGTTCATTCGCGAACGCATCCAGAGAACATGCCGCAATCAATACGCTAATATAATCAAGCGACACTCTCTCTGTCAAGACTTTTCCGTCTGAAATGACACATTTTCTTTTTTAGGCGTTTTGCCCTTCATCGCAGGCAATTTCTCAGTTACTCTCCGGCGTCTCGACACTGCTCAGGTGCCCGCTCAACTCTCTCTCGATACTCAACTTGAATCTTCAAACAGATCGCGCCACGCTGCTGGGAGAATCCGCCCGCAACGGCTTCTCCGCCGTGCTTTCCCTATGAAAAATGGGAAAAAAGAGAGGCGTTCGTGCTGTGGAATCCGCCCGATACCATGGTGAAGAAGACTACGAATTGCCCCCGTCTCCGCTACTGCGCAGGACGAGTTCCAGCTCGATCTCGTCCCGCAGCGGAATGCCGCCGATTCCCACCGTCGGAATCTCCGGTTTGAGCTTTCGGGAAGCGTCCAGCGCTCCCGGATAGACCGCTCGCAGCACGAAGCCTCTCTTCTGATAGAACCGTAAGGCGGGAAGATTGTCGTTGGTCGTGATCAGCCACAGCCGGCGGCAACCGGCCCGCCGGGCGGTTTCGACGACGGTTTCGACAAGCTTCTTGCCGATTCCCACTTGTTCATCGAGGCTGTTCAGGGTCACGATCTCACCCTCCGCTGCCTCCAGCCGGTAGGTGATGAGTCCGACCGGTTCACCGCCCCGGCGGGCGATGAATCCCGGCAGATCGTCGGCGTGATGGATTCGCCCGCGCGTCACGACTCGCGGCGAACCCCAATGCTCAGTCAGCACCAGAGTTGCCCACGGCCGGAAGGCTGCCGACAGCGGCTCAATCCGGAAGGTCTCTTGGGGGGAATTCATAGGCCGAATAGTCGGACAGGTTGTAAGTACAATCGGCGGAGAACTGCGAGCGGATGATACACAAGATTCCCTGTCAGGTCATGGCGTTTGTCATGGACGGATTACGCTCGGAAAATTGTCCTAAAATACGTAACTTGAGCCCGTGACGCAAGCCCCGATAACATCTCCTGCCGACTCACCGATTACGGCGTGGATTGAACTGCCGCCCGACGCACGTCGTTTCGGTACACAATTCGTATTTGCCCGCCCTATCGAAGTCTGGCAGGCCGACGAGATCACCGATGTTCGATCAGCGCTCACTCGTGTGGCCCAAGCTCAGTCGGCAGGGTTCTATGTGGCCGGATTCGTTACCTACGAAGCTTCGCCCGCCTTCGACTCCGCGCTCGTCACTCCGTCCAGAAGCCCTTTGCCGCTGGCGTGGTTCGCGGCTTTTCGGGAGCCAACGGAATGCCTTCCGCCGCCGGCCGTCGCGCTGCCGCCGCCGTCGGAGCCCGTTCTGCTCACCACCGAAGCCGAGTATTCGCAGTCGGTTCGCCGCGCGCTCGAACACATCCGCGCCGGCGACATCTATCAGGTCAACTACACGGTTCGTGCCGATCTGGACCTGACGGGATGCGACGGCTATTCGCTCTTCCGCGCGCTGCTCGACGCGGTTCCCATGCCCCGTTCCGCTTACATAGACACCGGGGAAGCGCAGATTGTTTCGCTGTCTCCCGAGTTGTTCCTGCGGCGGGTCGGAGACGTCATCGAGTCGCGCCCCATGAAAGGCACCGCTTCCCGGCGGCCTTCGTGGCCGGAAGACGAAGCCGCGCGGCTGGCCCTTGCCGCTGACGAGAAGAACTGTGCCGAGAACGTCATGATCGTAGACCTCATGCGCAACGATTTGGGTCGCATCTGCCGGGCCGGAACGGTAACGGTCCCCGAGCGGTGGCGGGTGGATCGCTTTCCCACTGTCCATCAGATGACCAGCCTCGTGCGCGGCCGGCTGGAAGTGGGGACATCCCTGTTCGATATTTTCGCCGCCACCTTCCCGCCCGGTTCGGTGACGGGCGCGCCCAAAGTGCGGGCCTGCCAAATCATCGCCGAACTCGAATCCGAGCCGCGCGGCATCTACTGCGGAACCATCGGCCTCTTCTTCCCCGGCGGCGACTTTGAACTCAACGTCGCCATCCGCACGCTAACAATTCATCCTTCATCCTTCATCCTTCATCCTTCGGCAGTCCTCGGCATCGGCTCCGGCATCGTAGCCGACAGCGATCCCGCCGCCGAGTGGAAGGAGACCCTGCTGAAAGGCCGGTTCGTCGCGCGGCGGGCGGAGCGGTTTGCGATCTACGAGACGATCCGTTATCAACCCGGCGTGCCGTTCGAGGACCTGCTGGCTCATCTCCATCGGCTCCGCCAATCCTGCTTCTACTTCGGCCGTTGCTTCCCGTTGCGTCGAATTGTCGCCGACCTCCACACGTTGCGGCGCGCGCTCGATGACCGCCCGGCCCGCATCCGGCTCGACGTGGAGGACGAGGATGTTCGCCTCGAAATCGAACGGATCAATCTTACGTGGCCGGAAGAGGGCATGATTATCCAGCTCGCCGATGAGCGGCTTGATCCCGAAGATCCCCGGCTCTACCACAAGACCACGCTTCGTCCCGAGAAATACCACGCGCTGGAGAAAGCCCGGGCTTGCGGCGCGTACGAGTGCCTGTTCCTGAACATGCGCGGAGAGATCACCGAGGGCGCGCTCAGTAATATCCTTCTGAAGATTGGCGGGCAATGGCTGACCCCGGCGCTCGGGTGTGGCTTGCTTCCCGGAGTGTGGCGGGAGAAACAGCTTCGCCGCGGTCGCTGCCGGGAGGCCGTGCTCACGCCCGGCGATTTGGCCGACGCTGAGGAAGTGCGAATGATGAATGCCGTGCGAGGGGAGGGAATCGTGCGGCGGGTGATCGCGTCCGACGGTAGTGTAGTCTACGAGGCGGCTCACTAAGTCTGACAATTTCTTTGAACAATCACGCGGCGATTCTCGATGGAGTCGCCGCGTTTCCTTTTTATCAAACCGAAACCATGATGGAAGAGCCTATCACAGAGTGCGAAACACAGTAAAGTGAAGTGGAACTTTAGCTTCGTGTTCATCAAGCATGACGTCGCGAGAGGCATGGTCTTCTTTCGTGCGTTGCAGAATGCAACACCTCTCCGTAGGGTGTTTGCAGAACAAGGTCTGGCGAACGCAGCGGATCCATCAAGAAAAGAGAGGAATGAGAGAGGCGGCCTTGCGAATCGGCAGGTATGGTTAGTATATTTCGCGCCGACCTGATGCGACGGCATCGGAAGAGTATTCGCACGAGCGGTTCACTTCGCGCAAGTTTAGTTTTCTTTTAAAAGAATACGATTGCCGGAAAAGAGTGGGGCAGGCGGATTGTAGATCAGCAAAGTACCGGAACTTGGAGTATCGCTTGAAGTTTGCGAATCCAACCGCAACAGGATACTCCTGCGGATCGGCCGCAATCCAATCCGCCCGAATCGCTGTAGCAAGTATGCTGACTATAGTGAAACTACTCTCGCTATGTATTATTCAGGGAGGTGGCGAATTTCTATCAGCCTATTTTCAACTCTCGGAGACGATGCGTTGCTCTCCCGAGAGGGAACGTGTAACTTGTGCTGGTCATGTTGAAGGACATGACGCACGACTCGTATTTTCGCGTCTTAGAGAATAGATACACACGAAGGAAGAAGGAGGAAGGATGAGAAGGCTAACTGCGATTTTGACGGCGGTTTTGCTTCTGAGCTTCACCGCAACCGGATGGGCGGACGAGTTCTGCGCGGATGGACCCAATGCGCCGCGCCTGTACGAACTGAAGGGGCAGATTGATGACTTGAAGGGCGCCGACCAGTACGATGTGCCGATCTGGACAGAGTTCCACGAGTTGCTTGGCGGTGCCAATCGTGGCGGTGGCGGAAGTCTTGATCAGGGCGGCGACACCTTCGCCGATGCCACGGTGATTCCGGGCCTGCCCTATGACGTGACCGGGACAACCTGCGGCTACGTCAACGACTATCAGCCCTACTGCAACAATACGAATTCGCGCGGCCTGGACGTAGTCTATGTGTACACCCCTGCCTTGAACGTGTACGTGGATATCAGCTTGTGTGATCCCTACACGAACTACGATTCCAAGCTTCTGCTCTACCGCGCTTCGGACAACGAGCTCATTGCCTGTAACGATGACGGCTGCCCGGGAAGCTTGTCTTCCCTGCTTATCAATCGCTATCTGGCGGCGGGCGAGACCTACTACATCGTGGTAGACGGCTACGGCACGGGCACTTGCGGTGTCTACCGCCTGCAGATCACACGTTCGGCTTTCGGTGCCTGCAACCGTTTGCAGGATGGGATCGTGGACAACGGTAACAATACCTTCACGTTCCGGCAGACCACCGACGAGAACAGTTCCTCACCTTACTATGAGGGACCCTTTGATGTGCCCGACAGCGAATGCCGTGACGATGCCGGTTTCGGCATCTACAGTTGGTTTGACGGCGACTATGGGTGGAAGCACCACTGGCCCGACTGGAACAATCCCAATTTGAACGTGCACTCGGTTCGGGTGGTCATTTGTTCCTACGACATTGACGAGTACACCTGCAACATCGAGAATCCCGGTCAACCCGAAGAGTGCGAGCTCGACCACATCTTCGCGGACGGTTCGCTCCAGAATCCCGAGTGGCTGTCCGGCGACAACAATATCTGGACCTCCACGACGTTTGACGTCGCTCCGGCCGCGCTCCTCGATAACGGCTGGCTCGACATGTTCATAGACATTGACGTCCACAACGACGACTGCTCGTGGGCGACCACTCTCGAATGGGCGCAACTGGTGGTGGTGTATTCCGTGCAACAGCAGGAAAATCATCCGCCCTACACGCCCACCGGTTATCATTATCCCGATTGTGTGGATGAGACCACCGACCAGTGCGTGGTGGTGACCGGTCCGAACCCGCCCGATCCCGACGGCGACAATGTCACCTACCAGTATCGCTGGTTCGTCAAGAACTCCGGCACCGGCGGCGGTTTCGTGAACGATGAAGCGAATCCGCTGTTCCCCTTCGATCATACCGGTTCCTGTGTGCCGGCGGCGCACAGCTTCCCCGGCGATCAGTGGAAGGTACAGGTCTATGCGGTGGACGAGCACGGCGCACTGTCGCTCAATCCCTGGATTGTCACCTTCCCCGAGGTCATCGTGGACTGCGGCGAACCCTGGCCCTTCAGCGAAGTGGACATGGGCGACCTGGCGATGTGCAACTACCCGACGCTGGTCAACAATCCCGGCCACGGGCTGTCCGGCATCGCTTGGCTGGGCGGGAACGTCAGCGGTGAACTCGCGCCGCTTACTCTGGACAACGATATTTTCGACGACGGTGTAGTGCCCATCGGGATCTACTGGACTCCCTGCCAGGTGGAATCCGTAATCGTTACGGTGACCGGCGGCCAGAACTATGGCGACTACATCGCGGAAAACGGCCTGCTCTATCTGAACGCCTGGAAAGACGGCAACCGGGACGGCGACTTCTGTGATCGTGTCCCCTGCATCGGTGCGGTGGCGGACGAGTGGATCATCCACGACATGCTGGTCACTCCCGGCGTCTACCGGATTGGCTTCATGGATCCGGGGATTCGCGTGGAAGAGCATCGCTACGATGCCATCATGCGCTTCCGCCTGACCAGCCGTCCCGTCGGCCGCAATGGCTTCGGGCTGATAGACACCATCGCCTGCTCCACAATGGGCTGCGGCGTCTTCGCTATGGACTTCCTGGGCGAGGTGGAAGACCACATCTTCGCAGACCAGCAACTCTTCGTCGAACTCGGCAGCTTCGATGCGGTCGGCGAGAGCGATCTCATTCGCCTGCGCTGGAGCACCCGCAGCGAAGCCGGCAACGAGAGCTTCGAGATTCTCCGTGACGGCGCGAGAGTCGGCGACGTCGAAAGTCTGGGCGATTCGCCCACCGGCCACAGCTACGAGTGGGCGGACTACGGCGTGGAAAACGGCGTAGTCTACACCTACACGTTGGTCAGCGTCAACCTCGATGGCTCGCGCGCGACGCTGGGAACGGTGTCGGCTTCCCCGTCCGATCACGTCGGTGCGGTGACCGAGTACGCGCTGTATCAGAATTACCCGAACCCGTTCAACCCGGCCACCTCGATCGCTTTCGATCTGGCCGAAGCGGGCCATGTGACCCTCACCATCTACAACCTGCAGGGTCAGGAGATTGCCACCATCGTCAACGGACAGATGGCGGCGGGCGCGCATACGGCGGTGTTCGACGCGTCCGGCTTGCCGTCGGGCATGTACTGGTACAAGCTGACAGCCAACGACTTCACGGCCGTCCGCAAGATGATGCTGATGAAGTGACCTACGCACCACGCATGTCATCCTGAGGCGGCTCCGCCGCCGCCGCAGGATCTCTGGAAGATAGTACGGTTTTCGGGGGCGGCCGACTGAGGTCGCCCCCGAAAACCAAGGTCTTAGTCGCCTGCGGGAAAGCGACGGCGGACGCTTCCCGCAACGGACGAAGGTTTTCGAACGCGACATGTGTTGATACAAGGATGATAGGCTTAGGGAAAGGATAGAAGATGATTCGTGCGCTATTGCTGATGTTGTTGATGGGGTGGGTCGTCGTGTCGCCGGCAGTGGCTGCCCTCGATATGGGCGATCTCCCCGCGTGTGGTTATCCGACGCTGTTTGCGAATCCGGGACACACGATTTCGGGGATTGCCTGGCTTGGCGATTGCATAACCGCGGAGACCAGCCCGCAGACTCTGGATGGAGATGCTTGCGACGACGGAGTCACGTTCTTGAATTCTCCGTGGTATCCGTGTACTCCGGTGCAGGTTCAGGTGGTCGTGACGCCCGGTCCCATCTACCCGAACTGGACCGGCACGCTCTATCTCAATGGATGGAAGGACGGCAACCGGGACGGCGATTTCTGCGACACCCTGTGTGGCGGTGCCGACGATCCGAACGGCGCGCCGGAATGGATAATCCAAGACGCTCTCGTAACGCCGGGGATCCACGTGTTCACCTTCCCGGATCCCGGCGTGCTCGATCAGGGAGTCTACGAAGGGATTTTCCGTTTCCGCCTCAGCCAGCTTCCACTCGGGCCCTATGGATTCGGTCTCTTCCAACCGGGCTTTTGTCCCGACATGTGCTTCGGCACGTTCGCATTCGACACCTGCGGCGAGGTCGAAGACTACATTATCGAGGACCTCCAACTGGCGGTCGAGATCAATGACTTAATCGCCATTGCCGGAGACGGCGAGGTTACGCTGAACTGGCGCACGGCGTCCGAATTGCAGAACGACCGCTTTGAAATCGAGCGCGACGGGAACGTGGCGGCGCTCGTTCCGTCGCGGGGGAACACCCCATCCGGATTCGACTACGCCTTCACCGATCGGGGTCTGGAGAACGACCGACGTTACGAATATGCGTTGTATTCGGTGGACCTGACGGGGACGCGCGAGCTTCTCCGCACCGCTTCGGTGGTTCCGATGGGGTCGCACGCTGCTCCGACGGAATACTCTCTGCACCAGAACTACCCGAATCCGTTCAACCCCAGCACGCAGATCGTCTTTGATCTGAAGGAGCAAGTCTGGGTGAAGCTGCGGGTCTATGATCTGCAGGGCCGTCAAGTCGCCGAGCTGCAGGATGGAGTGTTGCCGCAGGGCCGCCACACGGCGAACTTCAACGGGTCTACCCTGCCCACGGGACTCTACATCTGCCGCATGCAGGCGGGCGACTTCGCCTCTGAAATCAAGATGCTGCTGATCAAGTAGGGATGGGCGCGGGGGGAGACCACATACAAATGATGTGGGGCGGACGGCGCGTCCGCCCCGCAGCGTTTTCGGGAGCCGCTACGCGATTTAATAGATTTGGTATCCTTTCGGCGATACCCGCGCCGCCTCCCACGCGGTACGCCGATTGCTGTCACTGTTGCATGAAAAGATTTCGAGAACTCCAGTCGCGGAGGAAGAGATGAATAGGTTGTTGATGGTTATGGTAGGCCTGTGCGCGCTGACGCTCGTCGGCTGGGCTCAGGGGGTGGATATGGGTGACCTGCCGGCGTGCGATTACCCGACGCTGGTGAATAATCCCGGTCATACGTTGTCGGACGTCGCTTGGCTGGGAGAGTGCATTACGGCGGAGGCGGCGCCTCAAGCTCTCGATCAGGACGGTTGCGATGATGGGGTGACGTTCCTCGGTGCGCCGTGGACTCCCTGCGCGCCCGCTCAAGTGCAAGTGGTGGTGACCGGCGGTTCGCTCTATCCGCTGTACCAATTGCAGAATGGGCGTCTCTATCTGAATGCCTGGAAGGACGGCAATCTGGATGGAGATTTTTGCGACGTACTGTGTCCGGGAGCGGCCGGGCCCGGCGCGCCGGAATGGATCATTCGCGATTCCGTCGTCACGCCCGGCACTTGGCTGTTCACGTTCGTGGATCCGGGAGTTACGGATATCGGAGTGTATGACGGTGTGTTCCGCTTCCGCCTGACCGGCCAGCCGGTGGGGCCGGAGGGCTTCGGCCTGGTGGACAATATCGCCTGCCGGAACATGTTGTGCGGCAACTTCGGTTATGAGCATTTGGGCGAAGTCGAGGACTACATCATTACCGATCTGCAGCTCTTCGTCGAGCTGGGAACGTTCGACGCGGTGAGCGAGAACGGACGAATTGCGTTGCGCTGGAGTACGCGGAGCGAAGCCGGAAACGACCGGTTTGAGATTCTCCGGGATGGCGCGAGAGTGGGCGACGTCGAAAGTCTGGGCGATACGCCCACCGGCCACCGCTATTCATGGACCGACTACGGCGTGGAAAGCGGCGTAGTCTACACCTACACGCTGGTCAGCGTCAACCTCGACGGTTCACGCGAAACTCTGGGAACGGTGGCGGCATCACTATCCGATCACGTCGGCGCGGTGACTGAGTATGCGCTGTACCAGAACTATCCGAATCCGTTCAATCCGACCACGACGATTGCTTTTGATCTGGCCGAGGCGGGCGAAGTGACCCTCACCATCTACAACCTGCAAGGTCAGGAGATCGCTACGATCATTCGCGGTCAAATGGCGGTGGGCGCGCACACGGCGGTCTTCGATGCATCCGGCTTGCCGTCGGGCATGTACTGGTACAAACTGACGGCCAACGATTTTACCGCTGTCCGCAAGATGATGCTGATGAAGTGACGCGAAGCATCATATCCCGTGAGCTAAGTCGCGGTGGAGAGTCTGATGACTCTCCACCGTTTCTATTGTGGAGCACCGATGTATGCCCGGTTCTGTTTTTCCGCTATCGAATCAGCTTCGGCTGAGATAGTCTGATCCGGCCCGGCGGGAGTCGCGGCTCCCTCCTCCGCAGCGTGGGGGGGGGACTGTTCTGGTCAGCCCTCTTATGATTACTCAAAACGGGTCAAGAATGCTCTTCCTATATGGAAAACAGTCATGTAGAGAACACGCTTCAATTTCGAGTCGGGCGCAAAAAGGGGTTGCACAAAGCTCAATTATTGGTTACTTTCCTATACTACGTCGAGCAAGTAGATTTACTATAGCAGGACAGAGAGAGGAAAGAAGGAGGATTTCACGATGAAACGTGTTGTGATTCTTTTGATTGCGACCCTGATGGCGTGGCCCGCGTTCGCGGATATCAACGAGGGCTTTGAGACCTTCACCAACACCTCGTACGGCACGTACGACATCAACGGCTTCCACATCGTCAACGGTCTGGGTGACGCGACGTACCCGTACGTCGGCAGCCGGGACTGCCGGCTGCGTGACTCGGCGAGTCCCGATGCCCTCAACCAACCGTACTGCGAGTACATTGGCGTTGATGGCAACGGCAAGGATGGTGGAGTGGGCACGTTCAGCTTCTGGTATCGCAGCTGGGACGGAAGTCCCGCATCCGTCTACGATGTGACGTACAGCATTGACGGTGGTGCCCACCAATCGGCCGGCCAGATCAACACCACCAGCACGACCTACGCACAATTTTCCTACAACATCAACAGCACCTCGGACAACATCAAGATTCGCGTGCAGCGGGTATCCGGCGAGCGGCTGCACATAGACGAGTTCTACATTCAGGACAACGCCGCGCCGTCCGGACACGAGACGGATGCTCACGTAGCAGCGGGCGGAGCCGGCGCGCTGGCCACCATCAGTTCTCTCGTGGACACTGAAGCCGAAGCTCAAGTGGTGATGACGTTCGACGTGCGCGATGACGGCGCGGGTTCCAGCAATGAGAACACGGTCATCAACGGCGTGAGCATCGTTGCGGGCAGCGCCAATACCCTGAGCAATTGGACCCAGGTCATTGCCGGAGCCAAACTGACGGATGGTGTGAGCACGTGGACGGGAACGGTTGCGGCGGGCGCGATCACCTTCACCGGCGCGCCGCTCGCCACGCTGCCCGACGGCGGTCCGTGGCAGACGTGGTCGCTGAGCGTTTGGCTTACGACAACGTTACCCTACTACGCGGACAACGAGATTCTCGAGTTCAAGATCGGTCCGACAAACTTCGAGACCGACACCGCCGATGCAGGTTTCGATCCGGCGGACGTTCCGGTGGAGTCGGGTGACTTCAACAACCAGATTGACATAATGGCCACCGAACTCGGCATCACCACCCAGCCCCCGGCGACCGCGGCGGTCAGTTGGACTTTCACCGTGCGTGCGGGCTTCGCAGATGAGAACGGCGGCATTGACGAAGACTTCCCACCGGAAGATATCAGCTTGTCGGTGTCCAGCGGTATCGGGAATCTTTCCAGCGCTTCGGGCCTGACCAAGACCAGCAGCAATGGTCAGTCGGCCTGGACCGACCTGCTTTACGACGTCGCCGACGATGATGTCGTGCTGCAAGCGGTGTCTGCGACCTATCCCGGTCCGGCCTTAACGAATGCCTTTGACGTTGCCTCGATCACGGTGGATGCCTATCCGCTCTGCTGGGACGGCAATGCCACCGATCAGGCGGTTCCGTTCGTCGTTCACATCAGTATCCGCAACTGGGAATCCGCCGCCGGACAGAATTGCTATGTGAAGGTATACGATGGCGGCAACAATCCGTTCCACTACACGGATGGCAGTGGCTGGAGTTCGAGTACGGCGTGGGCGGCGAAGCCCATCATCACCCTCGACGCTAATGGCGACTGGTCCGGTTGGCTGGCGCTGAAGAGCAAGGGGCTTACCAAATTCCGCCCGCGCGTGGCGCTGGTGTCGTCCACGTCCACCTATATCACCGGATTCGAGGTCCTCGGCACGATGGTTGATCTGACCACGACCGGTGTGGTGGTGGAAGATCGCGACGGGATTCGAAGCTACGGTACGCCCGGCAACATCATCCTCGTCCGTGGCGGTGGCGGAGCGATTCTCGGCTCGTGGATTATCGAGGACAACGGCTATCCGCTGGATGACGGCGGAAGCGCCATTGCCTCCGGTGGCTGGCGGCTGGCGATGTGCGACGTCTGCGAAGACGTGACCTTCGAGTCGTGGGCGCCTGCGAAGTGGCCGAACGGCTATGATATACCGAGTTTCTTCGACATCGTGTACGATTTCTGCCCGACTCCCGGCAGCGTGGTTGAAATGGATGACGTGCAGCTCCCCGTCGAGCTTCTCTCGTTTACTGCGACGGCGGGTGATCGCGCGGTTCGTTTGAACTGGACGACGGCCAGCGAGACTGACAACGTCCACTTCCTCATCGAGCGGAACGGCGAGACGGCGGCGCGAATCGAGAGTCGCGGCAACAGCGCCACCGGCCATGAATACTCATGGACCGACGAAGGTCTCGACAACGGCGCGACCTACCGCTACACGCTCCTTTCGGTGAGCCTGACGGGTGATCGCGCGGAACTCCAGACCGTCGAAGCCACGCCCACCGAGAGCGCGGCGATGATTACGGAGTACGCGCTGTATCAGAACTACCCGAATCCGTTCAACCCGGCCACACAGATCAAGTTTGACCTGTTGGAAAGCGGCCTCGCGAGCCTGAAGGTGTACAACCTGATGGGTCAGGCGGTGGCAACGCTGGTGAACGCCACGCTACCCGCCGGAGCGCACGTCGTGTCGTTCGATGCGGCGAATCTTCCCTCGGGCTTGTATCTGTACCGCATCGAGGTGAACGGCTTCACGGCCGAGAAGAAGATGCTGCTGATGAAATAAGCCTTTCCGCCGGGCAGGATATTCAGACCCCGTCGGAAACGGGCGATGACGATTCTGAAAGGGGCGAACCTAGGGTTCGCCCCTTTCTCGCCGCGTTTTGTGAAGATCTCGATCTTCTTGGATTCCATTAGAGCCGTTGCATCGTGTTTCGGAATGACCTATATTTGCCCGCGGTCATTTCGATGGCGTCGCACTCACACCGAAAACGCGACATTTTTCACATAACGGTGAAGCTCAAGGTCTTGCTGAGGGGCTTCCCATCCAACTTCCTATAAAGCAAATGCGAGGAGAATGACGATGACCCTGTCTTTGTCACGACGAGTTTGGCTCAGTGCGGTGCTCTTGACTCTGCTCGCCACGGGCGGCGCTTTCGGCGCGGATGCTCCCTACGGCGAGCAGAAGTGGGCCGCCGATTTCGAGGGCGAGATCCAATGGCAGCAATTGACCGACGCCGGTTATTTGGTAGTCTGTACGTCCACGGGTCTGTTTGGACTCGATCCGGCCACCGGCCAGCAGGCATGGGCGATGGACGACGTCCGTAAGCTGCCTGATGACTATTTCGAGATTCTTCCCGCGACGCAGTTCGCCCTCGTGACCAAAAAATCCGGCCCCCTCGGAGCGATGACGCAGGTCGTACTGGTGGACGTGATTGACGGGAAGTTGATGTGGACGTCGAAGGAGATGGGACTCACCAACACCAATGGCCAGTTCTACCTTCCGCAAGCGGGCGGTGTTCTATTCTTCGGCACCAACGAAAAAGGCAAGGCCACGTTCCTCCTGGCCGATCTGGTCACCGGGCAGCCGGTTTGGACCAGCCAGACGCTTTTCAAAGGTTCCAAAGGCCCCGAGCAGTTCACCATCCGTCCCGAGAAGAAGACCGGCCGCATGGGTATCGGCGGCAACCAGTATCCGGTATGGCTAAGCGACGGCACCTTCCTCGAGTTCATGTCGAAAAACGGACTGCGCAAAATCAACGCGAAAACCGGTGAGCAGGTGTGGGCGTCCAAATTCAAGTTCAAAGACGTTCCCGGACTGCGCAACGGCTACGGCCCGATGCTGCTGAGTCCCGATGAGAAAGTCGTGTACGTTCCCCACGATAATACCATTGATGCGGTCAGCACGACCGACGGTACGCCGCTGTGGAAAAAGACTCCCAAGCTCATCAGTATGGCCACGCAAATGCAACTGACCGAGCAGGGACTGGTCGTGAAGGGCGGCGGCGGTCCCAAGAACAAGCCGTTCATTACGGTACTCGATCCACAGACCGGCGAGACCGTGTGGAAGAAGCCGTTCCGCGATCTTGCGGATGCCAGTTCGTTTGCGGTCAAGGACGGCAAGATTCTGCTCTATGCCGATCGCTCGATTTGCTCGATCAATATCGCCGACGCTGAAGCAACCGAAGTGGCCCGCAAAATCTCCTTTGAAGGCGGCGAAGTCCCCGGCAGTCTGCAATTGCTTGACACGGGTTATTTGCTGGTGTCCGATCAGAACGTCGCGCTCTTCGACTGGGAAGGTAATCAGGTTTTCCATTCCTACCACAAGGCTCCCGGCGCGAGCATGTTTTCCAAGATCACTTCCACGGTCGCCACGGCCACCGTCAATGCCATGTCGGCGGCGGCCGCCTACAGCGAGGCTCACTCGGAAGCGCAGGCCAGCGGCCACGGCTCGGCCAGCTACATGGTGGCCAGCAATTCCGTCATGTCCCGCCGCTTCAAGGCCTCGGCCAGCGCGCAGAACTATCACTACGTGCTGACCAACGTAGAAGGCGGAAGTTCAGGCAGCCGCGCCAATGCCGGAATCGTCAAGGTGGATAAAACCAACGGTCAGGACGTCCGCCGCGTAGCCCTCGGAACCAAGAAGCCCGAGTACGAAGTGGACCCCATTGACAACCAGCTCTACTTCATCGAGGACGGAAAGAGAATCATCTGCTACGATCTCTAATCGCGCAAGCGAATTTACATTTCCACGAATGGATCGCGGTGGAGGGTCTTCAGACCCTCCACCGCTTGTATGTTACTGGCATGAACAGTTGACTTTCCGATTAGGGAGTATTAATATATCCAAGTGACCTTTGTGCTATCAGAACGGAACGTCACCATGTATTTCACCGCACTATTACTCGTAATTGTAGGACTATTTTCCACTTTCGCTAACGCCCGTACCAGCTTTCGGGGCTACTCCGGCGCTCCCGGCCACCAGACCTGTGCCTCAAGCTGCCACGGCCAAGCGGGAGGAAACGTGACCGTCAGCGGATTCCCGGAGGCCTACACCCCGAGCCAGTCCTATCTGATTACGATTCAGAGAACGTCCGGCAACTCGATCAATCAGTTCAACGGCTCGGTTCGGGCAGGTACCGGTTCCACCAATGCCGGTGTGATTACCGCTGGAACTGGTACGGAGGTCTACAACGTGACCGGGGAAACCAATGGCGTGCATCTGTCTTCCAGTAATCAGACCTCGGCGACGTTCAACTGGACGGCTCCCGCCGCCGGAACCGGAACCGTGCAGCTGTACGTGGGGGCCTATCAAGGCACCTCCTACAGCAGCGGGCTGAATACGACGATCGTTCAAGTTTCCGATGAAGCCATGTCGTTACCGGGGCCGGCTACGAATCCCAATCCCGCCGATGGTGCGGGTGGAGTACTTCCCGAGGCGGTGCTATCCTGGACGGCAGGTTCGGGAGCCGTAGCGCATGCCATCTATTTCGGGATGACGAGTCCTCCGGATTTGGTAACGATTCAGGTAGCCACCAGCTTTGATCCGCCCGGCAGCTTACTGCCCGGTACGACGTACTATTGGAGAGTGGATGAACGGAACGCGGTAGGAGTAACCTCGGGAGACGTCTGGCGGTTCACCACGTTACCCTTGCCGGAAGCAGCTACCAATCCCACTCCCGCCGATGGTGCGATAGATGTCCCCCGCAGTACCGCGCTGTCGTGGACGGCGGGTTCGGGTGCGGAAGTTCATCACATTCGCCTCGGACCCAGTAGTCCACCGCCCATTATTGATAGCACGATTGCTACTGTTTACCAATTCATGGAACTGCTTCTGCCGGACACGCAGTATTTCTGGCGGATTGACGAAGAAAACGGCGCGGGAATTACCGAGGGAACGCGGTGGTCGTTTCGCACCGAAGTTGCCTCCTCCACCGGTGACCGAGACGCGCTCGCACCGCAGGAATTCTCGCTCGGTCCCGTCTATCCCAATCCCTTCAACGCCCGCCTGACGGTTCCCTTTGTCCTGCCCAAGTCGGCGGATGTGATTCTGACCCTCTGGGACGTGACGGGCCGGCAAACGGCGGTTCTTGCGGATGGCTATTTTAATAGCGGAGCGCATCGTGTGGAGTGGTCGGCGGCGGGCGTCGGCAGCGGAATCTACTTCCTGAGGCTCTCGGCCGGAGGGCAGACCGTCGCGGCTAAGGTCGTCGCGCTCAAGTAGTTGCGGAATTCAACGAAAATCAGACCGGACTGTGCAATCACTGTCCGGTTTTGTTATATTACCGGAAACAGGGAGTGACCGGATGCTCGTCGGCGCGCACGTATCGGTGGCTGGAGGGCTCGATCAGGCGTTTCGCTGGTATCAGGAGTTCGACTGCGAAAGCCTGCAGATCTTCACCAAGAGTCAGCTTCAGTGGAAGGCTAAACCGCTCGAGCCTGAAGAAGTGATGTCTTGGCTGGAAGCTTGGGAGCTTGCGGACTGGCCGCCCTGTTTCGTGCACGACAGCTATCTCATCAATCTCTCCAGTCCCGACGAAGCGCTGCGGAAAAAATCCGTGGATGCGTTCGTAGATGAGCTCGAACGCGCGTCGCTCTTGGGTATTCCGTGGGTAAACACACACCCCGGCTCACACAAGGGCGCGGGCGAACAAATTGGACTCGATAACTGCGTGCGCTCGCTGAAAGAAGTGCTCGAACGAACGGAAGGCATCGGCACGGGGATTCTCCTCGAGACAACGGCGGGACAGGGCAACGATCTGGGCAGCAAGTTCGAGAATCTCGCATATCTCTTGGAGAAAACCGACGGCGGCCAGCGGGTGGGAGTGTGCTACGATACCTGCCACGGTTTTGCGGCGGGCTACGACATTCGCACGGCGGAAGCCTACACGGCAACTTTCGCGCGGTTCGATGAGCTGATCGGCCTGCGTTTCCTGCACGCCTTCCATCTGAACGACTGCCGCTTTCCGCTGGGCAGCCGCCGTGACCGTCACGCGCCCATTGGTAAGGGGGAGATCGGCCCGCAAGCCTTTCGTCTCCTGATGAACGATCCGCGTTTCGAGCTGCATCCCGGCATCACCGAACTCCCCGATGACGTCACGCCACAGAGTCTTGCGCGGCTCAAGAATTTTCGCCAATAGAAATATTTCGAGGGGATATTATGACCGCCCGCACTCTGATCGCTATTGCCCTCGCTCTCGTGATTCCGGTGTGCGGCTGCGGGCCGGCGAACAAATTTTCACGGCAAAGTGAAGGCGATGAAGTAGCCGGACGAAAAGGCACAGAGATTTCCTGCACGGGCGGACATGGTGTTCGCCCGTTTGCATGGCAGCATGTCGAAAAGATTAATGTCCTGACGATGCTAGCGAGTCTACTTCCGAGTGAGACTCCAGAGTGCGGTGTAGATCATTGCGCGGATGATTGCAGCAATGATGTTTATCATCAGGCAGAAATCTGAATGCCCATGACAGAGCACGAATAACAGTTCTGCTCCAATTTCAAGGGCGAGATGAATCAGGAAATGACGAATGACCATGGTAATAGCGGAAGAGGGACGAAGGAGGCGAGACCTTGATTGAAACATAGGGAGGTCCTCGTTGGTGGGGATTGGCTGTCACCGCGGATGCGGCGACAGGAGGGATGACAACTTAGACAAAGCATGAGGAAACCTCACGCCCGGTCGTTTTGGTGGGCTTCGAATAGACTTCAAGGATATTGAGAGGAGTTGAGGGGCGAACGAGGATAGACGAGCGCGTCGAGCGCACTAGTCAGAGGGTGGTTGATTGCGAGGTATGGTTGCGGAGTGGAAAAAGCCGAGGACCGGCAGGCAGGAAATCAGATGCAATCATAATATAGGGAATTTCCGCCCTAAAATCAACACCGAAGGCAGCGGAATTACGAAACGCACCTTGCAACAAAAGAGCAGAAAGATGCGACAATTCGCACGTCATCTCTGCCGAAGGACGGCACGATACATACTAACAATATTTAATTCCAGTTTTGTAATAGGGAGAGGCGTGGTTTACTCAAGGTATCCTCGCGGTGGCGAGTCTCATTGCCTACTTGCTACGAGAACGGGCGGCCACACAGGGCCGCCCCTACAGCGGAAATGGATACGCCGCGAGGGGTGCCCCTACCCCTCGCGGCATGTCTCTTGGCGGACGGGCGCGATAAATCGGCCCCTACAGGGATTCATTCATCAGGAAGCGCGCGGCCACACCGGGCCGCCCCTACAAATCTGCAATAACTGGTCGGCGGTCTTTGGCTGCCGATCTTTCGTTTTCGATCTCCGCTACAATTCTTTCGACCGCACGACCATCATCTTTTCCCGGCGGTGACTCTCAAGAGTCACCACTCAGCAGCCATGACTTCGGACGGGGGCCTCTGGAGAGGCCCCACGGGGACAGAGTAGAGCTGTCAACTCAGATATTCTCCCAATTCCTGTCCGCTATTTCGGCCCATGCACTTCCGTAGCAAATACCCGATCCATTGCCTCAAAATAGCTATTTTGCAGGCTCAACTCCGGGCCTATCACTGGTCTAAATTCATAGGGAATAGCTGCCGTTGCAAGCACTGGTATTTCTCTATCAGTGGAAATAGTCTGCGCAGATAGAAATATACTGCGAGTCTTGTCACGTCTCCCTCCGGTGATCGGATCTTTGACAGTGTGGTATATCACGTGTCGAATATTCATCGCGCGTGAAGTGTTTCTAAGATCGGCGATGAGATCTGAGGCGTGCTTCACGGGTTTCTCCAACTTGTGTGATAAATATTCCTCATGCTTGATTAGATGGCTTGCATCCACCATCACTACACCATATTCTGCTGATGATTTCTCAATTTGCTTTGCCCCATCAGTGATTGTCTTAGCCTGTTGATCACGGTTCTTAGAATAGAGCACTTTGCACGCAATTCCCCAATCCACTGTATTAAAACGAGCACGAAAATCAGGCGCTTCCATCCTGACATTATCGCAGAAAACAGAGAAAATGCTGGCACAAATTAGTTCCCAATACAGATTGTGTCGAGTATTCGAAAGCGTGCGGTTGCCAAAGAAAAGAGGAACAGGAAGGCATTTGCGGAGATGCGGTAATAGCCACTCATAATCGCCCCGGGAGCTTGCAGCAAAAACTGCTTTCACAATGAAGCCAAGGCTAATCGTATCGCACAGAAGAGATAATGACTCGTTTTCAAGTGATTCACTTCCAAGTTTCTTGAATAACGTTTTCGCTTCATTTCTTCTGGAAAGGAGCTGCGTTATTGGCCATGTGGATTGCATATCTATTCCGTTATTATGAAGAAACCACTCGATCCAAGCGACTGACGAGTCAAAGTCTATCGTGAATTCGGAGACCATATTTGACGATGGATCTCTCATAGATGCATTGCCTGGAGATAAAATATGGTTGTTCATGATCTCGATTCCAATCCTTAAGAAAATGGAGGGGTCTACAATTCCTTTGACCGCACCACCATCATCTTTTCGACGAGCATGTCGTGCAGCGTGAAGGGGATGCCGCCGATTCCGAAGCCGGCGTGCTTGTAGCCCGCGAACGGCATCCAGTCCACGCGAAACGCGGTGTGATCGTTGACCATCACCGCCGAGGCCTTGATCCGCGAGTAGCAGCGCAGCGCGGTGTCCAGATCGCGCGTGAACACCGCCGCCTGAAACGCATAGGGCACGCCGTTGGCGCGGCGGATCGCGTCGTCCAACTCGCGGTACGGATAGACACACACCACCGGCCCGAACACTTCGTCGCGACTGACGCGCACCGAATCCGGCGGATCATAAATCACCGTGCAGGCATAGCAGGTCTCGCCGATTTTCTCGCCGCCGCAGAGAATCTTGCCGCCGCTCTTCTTCGCTTCCGTCACCCACTCATGCACGCGCATGACTTCACTCGTGCGAATGAGCGGGCCGACTTCGGTATCGGGAAGAATCGGATCGCCGACTCTCAGTTTCTTCGCGCGCTCGACCAAACGATTCGCAAATTCCTGCGCAATGGATTCGTGCACGTACACCCGCTGCACGGACACGCAGACCTGCCCCGCGTGATAGAATCCGCCTTTCGTGATCAGCGGCAGCGCGTCGTCAAGATCGGTGTCGGCGGCCACGATCACCGGAGCCACCCCGCCGTGTTCGAGGGCGTAGCGCGTGCCGGGAGCGAGCTTGCGCTGCATCGCCCAACCCACTTCGGCGCTGCCGATGAACGTAACGAACGCCACGCGCGGATCGCCGTACATCTTCTCGGCCACCGCGTGACTCTCGCATACCGCTCCCTGACACCACTCCTCCGGCAATCCCGCCTCGCGCAGCATTTCGACGAATCGCAAACACGAAAGCGGTGTGTCGCTGGCCGGCTTGACCAGCACCGGACAACCGGCCGCCACCGCCGGAGCCACCTGATGTGCGATCAGATTCAGCGGATGATTGAACGCACTCAGCGCCACCACGACCCCGATCGGTTCCTTCTGCGTGAAGGCAAGACGATTCTTCGAGGCCACGCTGACGTTCATGGGAATCACCTTGCCCGCTTCGGTGCGCATGGTCTCAATACAGATGCGAATACTGTCCACCGCCCGCACCGCTTCCACCTTCGAGTCCATGAGCGGCTTGCCGCCTTCGCGCGCCGCTTCCAACGCCAGCGCGTCCACGCGGCTCTTCATGATCTCTACGAGTCTTTCCAGTACCGCCAGTCGCTCGGGAAGCGGCAGCCAGCCGTCTTGGTTCTCGTAGAGCGCGTACGCCGTCGCAAGAGCCTGTTCGATGGCGGCGGCATCGGCTGTTTCGCAGGTGGCAATGTGCCGGCCGTCATAGGGAGCGCGAACCGCGAGCGGTTTTCCCCGCGTGGTCGCTCCGGGAATCATCAAGGGATAGTTTTCGGGCATGGCGGATACTCCTCTTTCGCTATGCGGAGAATGTAACCAATCTGCCCGTGAAAAGCAACCGTAAGACAGTAAACGAATCCCCGCCGGGAGGGGCGGGGGTTCTTATTGAACGGCGATCCGCTTTGTCTATGTCTTTTTCGGGCACCCGAGGACGGGTGTCTCGGCGAGGGGTGACTCGGGAGAGTCACCACCGGGATGAGTATTACATTTCCCCATCCAAATTATTTTGCCCTAATGGCAGCAGGAATGGCCGGTGGTGGCGGCCATGATTCCCATGATACCCCGCCAGATGAGCACGGCTCCCGTTAGAACAAGAATGACTTCGCCCGCGAGAGTACCGAACTTGCTCCATTTCTGAGGGATGGCGCGCATGATCGCCCCGACGCCGATCAGCGCCGGCGAGGTTCCGATGCCGAACGCCTGCATGAGAGCCATTCCCGCGATAGGCTCGGCGGCGGCGGCGCTGCGCGCGACCATTGCATAGAGCAGGCCGCAAGGAAGTAACGCCGCGCCGATTCCCAGAAACAGCGGGGCGCGCGGGCCGGTCTTCATCGAGAATCTGGCCAGCGCAATCGAAAGCGTGCTCACGCCGCCGGTCGCGAACTTCATGCGCGCGAGAACGATGACGACGATCATGAGCATACCACCGATGATGGAAATGTAAGCGGTAGCGCGTTCAAGAACTCCGGCCGCAACGAAGGCGGCTCCGACGGCGCCCGCGAGCAGCCCGAGTACGGAGTAACTGCCCAGTTTGCCGACGGCAAAAAGCCACGGCCCCCAGGCGGAGGCGCGCGCATATTGCGAGCGACAGCCGAGCGCCACGATCGGCCCGCACATGCCGATGCAATGCAGCGAGCCGAACAGTCCCGCCACCAACGCCGCTCCCAAGGCTCCCGCGAACTCGGCACTCACCTCATTTCTCCACAAACAGATTCACGCGTTTCTCGAGTATCCGCCGATCGCGTTTCAGTTCTACGTAGGCCTCCCAGGCACCGTGTGCGAGGGGTTGCGGAAGAAAGACGAGATAGCGTCCGCTTCCCACGAATTGAATCGGGAGAGGTGCGACGTCGAGCCGCTTATCCGACGGGCGATAGAAACCGACTTCCCCCGCCAGAGAATCAGCCGGAGTTCCGTCGGCTTCGGTGACGGTCAATTCCACCAGCGGCATGTCGGCCTGTTCCACAGGAAGCGGACGCACCGACACATTCCAACCGCTGGCTTCACCAGCCGCCTGCTTTTCGGCGATTTCGCGAAGGTTGTAGCCTTCCGCGTAGTAGTTCTCGCTGACGAGTTGCGGACGGTTCTGGAACGCGAGCGTCACAAAAGCAATGTTAATGGCGACGAAAACCACGAATACTGTGGCCAAACCGAGCGGCCAGGCGCGTTCGGCATTCAAGAGCGTTTTCATGTTCATCGTAATCTCGATCCGTTGGAATTCATCTCTTGCGCTTGATTTCTTCACTGAGTCGAACGGCGAAGCGGTCCCAGAAACACCGTCTTGGTACGGGTAAGCACAGAATCTCCATTTAGCAACCGAAATACGACCGGCGTTTCCGACGCATTGATTTTGTCTTTCGGGAGAAGAACAAACGCTTCAGTGCTGATGCGTCCGCCGGGCGGAACGGCGAACGGTTGACCGGGAACGATTAATTCGATATCGGGATGTCCGTCTACATCAATCGTGATCGTTTGCTCAAACGCTTCCGAATTCGTGACGTGCAGCGTGAACAGATTGCGGACGCGGCCGTCTTCCTGAACCAGATAGGGAACACCGGCCGCGCGCGCAACCGTCAGTTCCACACGATCGCGACTCATGACGCGGGTCGTGAAAATCACGAGGAGCAGGATCATGATGACGGCATAGACGACCACGCGCTGCCGGACAACGCGACGCTTGCGGCCCGCAAGTCCGGTCAAAGAATCGTAACGAACCAGGCCGCGCGGACGACTGATACGATCCATCACCGCATCGCAGGCGTCAATGCAGGCGGTGCAACTCACGCATTCGAGTTGCAGGCCGTTTCGAATATCAATTCCGGTCGGGCACACCTGCACGCAACGTTTGCAGTCAATGCAATCGCCGCGACTTTCCCACGACTGACCGGGGCGGAACATTCCGCGCGGTTCGCCGCGCCGGGGATCGTAGCCGACAATCAGCGAGTGATCGTCGAGCATCACCGCCTGAAAGCGCGCGTAGGGACAAAGAAACGTGCAGAACTGCTCGCGGAACCACGCGAAGTTCCAATAGGTGAGACCGGTGAGGAGGATCGTCGTCACCAGGCCCGCCGGATGTGCTACATCGCCGCTCAGCATTTCGATCATGCCTCGCGGGCCGATGAAGAAGGCGACGAATCCGAGCGAAAGAATCGCCGAAACGATCAGAAAGACGGCGCTCTTCGACATTTTATTCGTCCAATATTCCGCGTTCTTGGGGCCGTCGTCGAGCTTGCGGCGCTTCATGGGCGAGCCTTCAATCCGGCGCTCGAGGCGGCGGAATATCCCTTCCAGAAATACCGTCTGCGGACACGCCCATCCGCACCACAATCTTCCGAGCAGCGCCGAGAAGAAGAACATCGCTACCGCCGAGATGAGCAGCAGGAGGGCAAGCAAGTACAGATCGGTGGCCACGAAGGTCGTGCCGAAGATGCTGAACCGGCGGGCGGGCAGATCGAACCGCAGAAACGGTTGACCGTTCACGTTTAGCCACGGCGCGCCCAGATAGAAGAGAAGCAATAGGGAATAGACGATGTTGCGCGCTCGGTCAAAGCGGCCGTGCGGTAAATCGGCATAGACCCATTTGCGCCGTCCGCCTTCTCCGACCGTAGCGGACGCGGCGGGCGACTGAGTCTCCGGCGTTTCGACGGTGTTCGTCACCGGCAATCAGCTCCCGGTGACCGCCGAGTCGGGTGCCGCCGCTTCTTCAGTTTCCGTTTTCGGCGCGCGCATGACGGCCATGTCGAATTTCTCGCCTTCCGGCTTTTTTCCGGCAATTCCCTCCGGCAGTTTCTCGTCCCACATCGAGACTACGTACTCAGCGAGGTTGTTGATCTTGCGATCCCCGAGAATGGGTCCCCAGGCCGGCATGCCCTTGGCCGCCACGCCACTCGTAATCACACCGCGGATGCTCTCCTCCGCAGCTCCGTGGATCCAGTACTCGTCGTGCAGATTCGGCCCGATGCCGCCTTCGCCATAGGTTCCGTGACAGCTCACGCAAAAGGTCTTGAAGTATTTTTTCCCGGCGGCAACCGGATCCTTGTCAAGCTCGCCGGACGCTTCGAGTTCGAGTTCCCGCAGTTCCTGCACGCGAGCGGCATGGGCTACCGATCGGTCAAGTTGCGTCTGGGGCAGGAACTTGAAAACGTGAACCACCGGAACGTACACGATACTGAACAGAATGGCGAAATAGAAAATTCCCAGCCACCACTTGGGAAGCGGATTGTCTTCCTCGTTAATTCCGTCGTAGTCGTGATCGGGCAACGTACCGTGTGGACCGGTCATGAGCGTGTCCCTTCCGGTTCGGACAATCCGACGGCATGTTCCGTATGAATATCCATCCCATCTCCGTTATCGAGCGGCAATCGGCTCGGATAGTCGAAACGGTCTTTGCGCCCGCGATAGGTCCAGACAATCACTCCGATGAAAACGACAAAAAACAGCACCAGACCGATGAGCGGGCCAATCGCTTCCCCGAGATTTGTGATAACGTCTTTGATCATTTTTCCCCCGCGAGCAGGTTGGGTCGCGGTATTTTGCCCATTCGCTCGAGATAGGCGATGAGCGCGATCACTTCCTTGTCCTGCGTGCCTTCGTAGCCTTCGGCCTCGAGCTTCGCGGCGATGTCGGCGGCTTGCGTTTCGAGATCGGTCCGCGCATGAATAATGTCGTCATCGGAATAGGGCACGCCGAGCTTGCGCATTACGCTCATCTTCTTTTCGACATCCGGAGACTCGAGCTTGTTTGCGAGCAGCCACGGGTAGGGCGGCATGATCGAGCCCGGCGAAGTTGAACGCGGATTCTGGAAGTGCAGATAGTGCCACTGAGGCGGATACTTGGGACCGACCCGAGCAAGGTCGGGGCCGATCCGCCGCGATCCCCATAAGAACGGATGATCGTACTCGAACTCGCCGGGTTTGGAGTAGTCCCCATAGCGCAACACTTCATCGCGCAAGGGGCGAATCATTTGCGAGTGGCAGTTGTTGCAGCCCTCGCGCAAGTAGAGATCGCGGCCTTCAAGTTCGAGCGGCGTGTAGGGCTGGGCGGCGGATGCATAAATCGGCACGTAACTCTTCGGCATCAGGAGCGGGCCGATCTCCACCACACCGCCGACTCCCACCGCCATCAGTGCGAGTATGCTGAAGGCCAGCGGTTGTCCGGTGAGGAGGTGATGCCAACGCGTGCGCGGCTCCGGGGCTTCGGGTTTGAGCACGGCCAGTGACGGCGCCTGCGCGGTCTCGTCGGCCGGAACTTTCGCTCCGGCACAGGTCTTGATGAGGTTGTACACCATCAGCAGCAGACCGCCGAGATATAGAATTCCGCCCAAGAGCCGCGTATGATAGAAGGGCAAAATGCGCTGCGTGGTCTCGATGAAATTGGGATAGAACAGAAGTCCGTCGGCGTCGAAGGCGCGCCACATCAGACCCTGCATGATCCCCGCAATCCAGATGGGGATGATGTAGAGAAGTATGCCGATGGTGGCAATCCAGAAATGCAGGTTGGCCAGATTGCGCGAGAAGAGTTCCCGTCTCCACAAGCGCGGCACCATGTAATACATGATGCCGAAAATCATGAAGCCCACCCAGCCGAGCGCCCCAACATGAACGTGAGCGATCGTATAGTCGGTGTAGTGGGTGAGCGAATTCACCGATTTGATGGACATCATCGGCCCCTCGAACGTGCTCATTCCGTAGAAGGTGACCGAGACGGCGAGGAACTTGAGAATCGGATCTTCGCGCAGTTTGTGCCACGCACCGCGCAGCGTGAGCAGGCCGTTCAACATCCCGCCCCATGACGGCGCGAGCAGAATCAGACTGAACACCATGCCGAGGGTCTGCGCCCAATCGGGAAGGGCCGTGTAGTGAAGATGGTGCGGTCCGGCCCAGATGTAAACGAAGATCAAAGCCCAAAAATGGATCACCGACAGGCGGTAGCTGAACACCGGCCGTTGCGCGGCTTTGGGCAGATAGTAGTACATCATGCCGAGGATGGGAGTGGTGAGCACGAATCCGACGGCGTTGTGGCCATACCACCATTGGGTCATCGCGTCCTGCACGCCCGCGAACACGGAATAACTCTTCAGCAGCGAAACCGGCAGCGCCAGCGAATTGACGACGTGCAACAGCGCGATGGTAACAATGGTGGCGATGTAGAACCACAGAGCAACGTAGAGGTGCCGCTCACGGCGGCGGACGATGGTCATAAAGAAATTGACGCCGAAAATTACCCACACGCCGGTGATGAGCACGTCCAGCGGCCATTCCAGCTCGGCATATTCTTTGGACGTGTTGTGACCGGAGAGGAGCGTGACGGCGGCCAGCACGATGATGATCTGCCAACCCCAGAAATGAATGCGCGACAAGACATCCGAGAACATCCGGGTCTTGAGCAGCCGTTGCGAGGAGTAATAGATCGCCGCGAAAATCGCATTCAACGTAAACGCGAAGATTACGGCGTTGGTATGCAGAGGACGCAGTCTTCCGAAAGTGATCCACGGAATGCCGCCGTTCAGCTGCCAGAAGGCCAGCTGCGCGGCCACCACCACGCCGACGAGCATGCCGACCACGCCCCAGAAGAAGGTGGCTTGCACGAAACGGCGGACGACGGCATCATCGTAGGCGAACGTTTCCAGTGAAGCGGCAGGATTGGAAGACATTCTTAGCCTCTACACAAATAGGTTCGATTCACGGCGTGGGTGCGGTGCCGTGAGTGGAATTGTTGTCGTTGGGATTTCTGCTATTGGATTGCGGAGTGTCCTCCAGCAGCATGCGGTGGGCCGGAGTATCGAGATCGTCGAATTGTCCTCGCCGCACTGCCCAGAGATAGAGAGCCACGAACACAAAAACCAGAAATAGCGCAAGCGGAATCAGCAAGTAGATAATGTTCATTGTTTCAGCCCCGCGACGCGATCAGCACGACGGTCAGAGACGACAGGGGCATGAGGATCGCCGCCACCAGCGGTCCGACCTGACCCGTTATGGCGAGTGTCGCGCCGACCAAATTGTACAGAAGAGCGATGACGAGATTCACACGGATCACTCGCATGGCACGGCGTGAGAGACGAAGAGTTTCGGCAATAGATAGCGGACCACGAGAGGATGAAAGGAACACGTCGGCCGCATCGCGCGCAACTTCCGCGGAACCGGAGGCGGAGATGCCGACGCCCGCGCGGCTCAACGCGGCCGCATCGTTGACTCCGTCGCCAATCATTGCCACTCGTTTTCCCTGCCCGATGAGTTCTTCGACTCGCGCCAGTTTGTCTTCGGGCCGGACGCGGCCGCGGAACTCCGTGACGCCCAGTTCTTGGGCCACGGCCGCCACCGCCTGCGGATGATCGCCGGAAAGGAGTTCGATTTCCAGTCTCGTTCGACGAAGTTCTTCTATGGCTGCCAGCGCACCGTCACGGATACGATCTCCAAGACCCAAGACGGCTAAGGCTTCTCGGTCTCGCGCAATCCAGACGAGCGTATTTCCGGCCTGCGCATATTCCGCAGCGAATTTTAAGAGAGCATCGGGCATGTATGTAACGCGATCGGCGATGAATCCCTCGGTACCGACAAGATACTCACGAGCACTAACGCGCCCTTCGATCCCCGCTCCCGCAATAACGCGGCATTCCTCGATTTCCATATTGTCAGTGGCGATCTGTTCAAAGGCCGTCGCAATCGCATGGCCAGAGTATTTTTCAAGAGCGGCGACGGCGCGACGAATTGCGAAGGCGTCTTCATCGGCAATGCTCGCGGCGAACTTTTCGCGGACGATGGTGAGTCGCCCTTCGGTGAGCGTGCCGGTCTTGTCGAGAATCACGTGATTGACCGACGCCAATCGCTCGACACCATCCTGCCCGCGAATGAAAATTCCGCGACGCGCGGCGCGACCCATCGCCATGCCGAGAGCCATCGGCGTGGCCAGTCCGAGCGCGCAGGGACAGGCCACCACCATCAGCGCGGCGGCATTCCACAGCGCTCGCGTGGGATCAATGAACAACCACACCACGATGGTCAGCGCGGCCAGCGACAGAACAGCTGCCACGAAATAACTGGCGATACGATCCATCACTCCGGTAATCGGAGCGCGACGGGCGGACGCCTGCCGCACCATCTCGGCGAGCCGCGAAAGCTCGGTGGCTTCGCCGGTGGCCGTGGCGATCATTTCGAGTGGAGCACGCTCGACGACCGAACCCGCGAACAGCGTTTCCCCACGTTTTCGCTCGACCGCTCCTGGCTCTCCCGTCAGATGAGCTTCGCTGATCCACGCGCGTTCGCCGTCGAGCGTGCCGTCTACGGGAATCGTGTCGCCGGGCAAGACCTGCAGGCGGTCGCCGTGCTCGATTTCAGACAGGAGAACCTCGCACACACCTTCGCTTTCTATCCGTCTCACGCTGCGCGGCGTGATCGCGAGCAGACTTTCGCCGGCATCGGCGGCCCATCTTCCCGCGCGCTGCAAGACCAGCCGTCCGGCCAGCAGCAGGAAGATGAGCATGGAAACGGTATCGTAGTAAACCTCGCCGCGATTCTGCACGGTGGCCGCAAGACTGATGGCGAAGGCAACGAGAATTCCGAGCGAAATGGGAACGTCCATGTGCAGCACACCGCGACGGAAGCCGTTCCACGCTCCGCGATAGAACGGATAGGCCGAGTAGAGCACCGCCGGAAGAGCGAGAGCCAGGCTCACCCAGCGAAACAGCGCGGAGAATTCTCGCTCGATGCCGGTCACGTCACCGGCATATTGCGAAACGGCGAGGAGCATGATGTTTCCCGCCGCGGCTCCGGCCACTCCGAGGCGCGTAAGAAGCGAGCGCGTTTCGCGGCGGCGCGCCGTGGCTTCACCCCGTTCCATAATGGGATGAGGCGTATAGCCAAGTCGGTCAAGCGCACGAGCCAGCGCGCTCAGTTTGATTTCAACCGGATTGAAAACGATTTCGACCACCGACTTGCCGAGATCCAAATGGGCGAAGCGCGCGCCTTCGATCTCGAGGAGTACCTTCTCGACCAGCCAACCGCAGGCGATGCAGTGAACCCCGTCGAGATAAAACCGCACCAGCCACCCGCCGGCGGTGCGCGGCTGGCCCAAGCGTTTCAGATAGTCGGGATCGTCAAGATACTCGAACGACTTGCCCGTAACTTTGGCTGGAGCCGTGCTGCGTTCGCCGTATTCCTTGCGTAGACGGTAGTAGTCCTCCAGATTGCACTCGTGCACAATCCGATAGACGGCTTCGCAGCCCGCGCAGCAGAACTGTCTCTCCGCTTCCGAGACGATTCGAGTGCGCGGCACGGGAAGCCCGCAGTGAGCACAGGCAATTTCCCTTAGGGTCTGATTGAGAGGGGCAATCGCTGCCATGAGCTGTGTCAAGTATTCGGCGTGACAGGCTCTTGTCCGGTCAGAGAAGAAAACGTCCGCCAAAACTCCGTTTCGATGCCATTTTGGAACGCGCTCAAATCAATCCGAAAGCCTTCCGCAGCCAGTGAGGTTACGAAGTTCGCGTGCGTGCGGTCTGCGCGATAGTCCGGCGTGCGGGGCGGATGCTTCAGGTAGCGTTCCATCAGGTTCGCTTCGCCCGCCGCGTTGATGACGGCATGATAGAAAACCAGTCGGCGATTGCGATAGATGGCCGTTCCGGCGATCTTACGGCCATGGCGGGCAATATCGGACGTGCCGGCGTGCTCCAGATGGGTGACTCCCTGATCGGAAAGCGCGCGGATGATGGTACGATTGAAAGCCCGAAAATACTCCGCCGACTTCTGCTGCCGCTTGTGTAACACAACAAATGACACGACAATCATTTCCGGTGAAAGCACGACCGCGCAGCCGCCCGTTCCCCGACGAATCACCGGCACGCCGTCCGCGAGAATGTGATTTGCGTGAAGCTCCGCCGCCGGATCGGAACCCTTACCCATCACCACCATTACGCACGGAGGTACGAATACCATCGTACCGCTCGCTTCCACCTCGCTCTCCAATAACACTGCATCTGGGAGATCGTAAGGCGCAAAAACAACGTCGTGAGACGACTCGAACAAGATTCAGATGTGAAGTGGTTTGCCGGAGGCTTTGTATCCCGCCTCGAGAACGGTTTCGCTGACGGTCGGATGGGCATGCACCACGCGCGTCAGATCGTCGAGCGTTCCCTCGGTTCGCATGCACATGACGGCTTCGGCGATCAAGTCGGTTGCCCGCGCGGCCACCACGTGAACACCGAGAACCTCGCCGTATTTCTGGTCGGCGAGGATCTTCACAAAGCCTTCGATGTTTCCTTCGACGATGGCCTTGCTGTTCACGTTCATGGGGAAATCGCCGCGAACGTACTCGATGCCCTGTCGCTTGAGCTCTTCTTCCGTGTAGCCGACGGAACTGATCTCGGGATCCATGTAAATCGTAACTGGCATCCGCAGAGTATCCACCGCTTCCTTGAGACCGGCGATGTGGTTGATCGCGCAAATTCCTTGAGCGGAAGCAGCGTGGGCAAAGATACTCCCCGTCACGTCACCGACGGCATACACGGAAGGCACGCTGGTTTGCATGAATTCGTTGACGGAGATAAAACCGTTGTCCACATCGAGCGGTACGTCGTTCATTTGCGGGAGAACCGCCGTTCGCCGTTCGCAGTTAACGACCAGATCGCATACGATCACCTCATCGCCGACCTTTACTCCTTCTCCGTCCACACCAGTGAATCGGCTGCCGGTGAGCACGCGAATGCCCTGTTTCTTGAATCGGTCGGCAATGTAACTCGCAAGCGATTCATCCAAACGGCTGACAAGTTTCTGTTCCTCGGTCACTATCGTTACGGTCTTTCCAATTGTATGCAACATGCTGGCCATCTCGCAGGCTACCGTATCTCCACCGGCCACGATGATGCTATCCGGAATCTCGTCACGCGCGAAAAAATCATCCACCTCGACGGCAAGGTTATCGGGAAGCGCGGCGAAATGAGTGCGATTCGGACGGGAACCGGTGGCGATGATGGTTTTCTTCGTTTCGTAGGTTTCCTCGCCGACAATCACACGAGTTCCTCCCGCGAGTCGAGCTTCGCCCGAGATCACGTCCACCTTGTTCTTTTTCATCAGGAACTCGACGCCCTTGACCAGCTTGGTCACGATGCGATCCTTCTCGGCCACGGAGCGTTTCCAGTTGAAGCAGACGGAGTTCTTGTCAATTCCTTCCACGCCGAACGCGGCCGCATTGAGCGCGCGATCATAGACGCGAGCGCTCTCCATGAGCCGTCGCGCCGGGACGCAGCCCCAGTTCAGGCACATGCCGCCCATTCGATACTTCTCGACAAGAGTCGTCTTCAGTCCGAGTTGCGCGGCGCGAATCGCCGCCACGTATCCGCCGGGTCCGGCGCCGATAATGATTACATCACAGGATTTCATGGGGACTCCTCTACTCCAGCAGCATGTTTGCGGGATCGGACAGATAGACCATGAGATCGAGCAGGAATCGAGAAACGTCGCCACCGTCCACGATGCGATGATCGGCGCTGAGCGAGAGCGGCAGGACGTGTCCGGGAACGATCTGACCGTTTCTTACGACGGGCTTTTCCATGATGCGACCGACGCCGAGAATCGCTACTTCGGGATAGTTGATGATAGGCGCGCCGTAGGTTCCGGCCAGCGAACCATAATTGGTGATACTGAAGGTGCCGTCGCGAATCTCATTCAGAGTCAACTTGCGCTCGCGGGCGCGCGCGGCCAGATCACCGATGATCTGGGCAAGCTCTATGATGCTTCTCTGGTCGGCATCCTTGATGACCGGAACGATCAAGCCGTCTGATGTATCCACCGCGATGCCGATATTAAAGTAGTTGCGGTAGATGACGCGGTTGTTCTCCAGATCGAGCCGGCAGTTCAATTTGCGATGTTTCTTGAGTGATAGTGCCACTGCGCGGATGATGAACGGCAGATAAGACAAGTTCACTCCACGCTCTACCATAGCCGATTTTTGCTCGCGGCGCAGCTCGACCAATTTGGAAATCTCGACCTCTTCGTGAGCCGTCATGTGGGGAGCCGTGAACTTGGACTCGACCATCCGCGCGATAATCGTCTTGCGAAGTTGGGAAAGTCCTTCGTATTCCACTCGCTCAACGGGTGACGTTGCGCGCGATGGAGGTGCAATCGGCGACATCTCGCTTTTTGCGGGAATCGTAGCTCTGCGCTGGGATTCCGCAGCAAGTCGAACGTCTTCCTTCATCACGCGGCCGCCGGGACCGGTGCCGCGAATCGTAGCGATGTCCACACCGAGGTCCTTGGCCATGCGGCGGGCAACCGGAGAAGCCAGCACCTTGCGACGCTCCCCGGAAACAACGGTGCGTCCCTCCTCTATTCCCTCTCCCGTAGCGGGAAGGAAAGCATCGTCGTGCGCGACCTCGATCTGACCGACGACGCCGAAACCGGTTTCCTCGACTCCTTCCACGTGGGGACGCGAAGGAGCGGGTTTGCCGCGAGCCAGTTCGATCTCGTCGCCCTTGCCCTCGACTTCCAGCTCGGCCAGCACGTTGCCGACGTTGATGACCTGTCCGACTTTGCCGAACAGGTTCTTCACGACGCCCGTGCGCGGCGACGGAATATCGGCCACGACCTTGTCAGTCTCCACTTTGACCAGCGGATCGCCCTCTTTGACTGTCTGGCTCTTGGAAACGTACCACTCAAGGATTTTACCCTCGTGGATGCCTTCGCCGATGTCGGGAAATTTGAATACGAAAACCATCGGGTCTCTCCTATGCCTCGAAGGCCCGTTTGAGTTCATAGTAGACGCGCTCAGGCGGGAAGAAATACAAATCCTCGCTCTTGGGAAGCGGCGGAATCGTGTCGTTGCCGGTCAGTCTGCGCGGCGGCGATTCGAGATAATAGAACGCCTGTTCGTTCACGCGGGCGATGATCTCTGCCGCCACGCCGAAGCTGCGGGGAGATTCATGCACGACCATCAGCCGCCCGGTCTTCTTGACTGACTCGACAATCGTCGCGGTGTCCAGCGGATAGATCGTGCGAAGGTCAATGAGTTCAACGGAGATTCCATCCTTCTTTGCTTCGAGAATCGCCTGCTGGCAAACGCGAATCATCGCGCCGTAGGCAACCAGCGTAACGTTCGTTCCTTCCTGCAGCACGCGTGCCTTGCCGATGGGAATGCGATACAGTCCGTCGGGCACATCCTGTTTGACGGCGCGATAGATCCGTTTTGGCTCCAGAAACAGCACCGGATCGTTCTCTTCAATTGCACTGATGAGCAAGCCCTTCGCATCATAGGGCGTGGACGGCATCACCACCTTCAATCCCGGCACGTGACCGTACACCGCTTCGAGGCTGTCGCTGTGAAGCTCCAGCGCGCGCACCCCATCGCCGTTGGGGAATCGCACCACCACCGGCATCGGTCGCTCGCCGCGGGTGCGATAGCGGAAACGCGCCAAATGGGAAACAAGCTGATTGAAGGCGGGATGCATGAAGCCGTCGAATTGAATCTCGACCACCGGCCGGAGTCCAGCAATTGCCATTCCCACCGCCGCTCCCACGATGGAAGATTCGGCGAGGGGCGTATCGAACACGCGCTTCGCGCCGTACTTTTTCTGCAAACCCTCGGTCGCGCGGAACACGCCGCCTCCCACGCCCACGTCCTCGCCGAACACGATCACGTTCTCATCATCGGCAAGTTTCAGATCGAGCGCGGACTTGACCGCCTGCACGAGCGTCATCACGGCCACGTCAGCGGCCCTCCTTCCACTTGCGGAAGCTCTTCAGGCTCTCCGCCTGTGCTTCCAGCTCGGGAACGGTGCTCTCGAAGACGTGGGCAAAGATTTCGTCCACGGAGTTGGCTTTCCACTTCTCGGCTTCGGCAAAGTCCTCGTCCGCTTTTGCTTGAGCCTCGGTCTTGGCGTCCTCTTCGCGAGTCTCGTCCCATAGACCTTTCGCTTCGAGATATTTTCTCATACGGATCAGCGGATCGCGGGCTTTCCAGAGTTCTTCTTCTTCGGACTCGCGATACTTGGAAGGATCATCGGAGGTGGTGTGCGCGCCCATGCGATAGGTCACGCCCTCGATCAGTACCGGGCCGCGACCGGCGCGGGCGTGACTGGCGGCTTCCTGCGTGGCGCGATAAACCGCGAGAAAATCGTTGCCGTCCACTTGAATGCCGGGCATGCCATAAGCGATGGCCTTCTGAGCGATGGTTTCGGATATCGTTTGCCGGGCGCGCGGATGGGAAATCGCATATTGATTGTTGTTGCAGAAAAAAATCACCGGGCAATGGAACACGGCCGCCCAGTTGAGCGCTTCGTGAAAATCGCCTTCCGACGTTCCGCCGTCGCCGAAATAGGTGATGACGACTTCCTTGCGATTCCGGTAGTTGATGGCATGACCGATCCCCACCGCGTGCAGAAGCTGCGAAGAAATCGGAACCGAGGTCGGCAGCACGCGCACTCCCGGCGGATAGACGTTGCCGTATTCGCTTCCCGCGAAGTACAGGTACACACGCGAGAGCGGCACACCGCGCACCAGCCATGCTCCCAGTTCGCGATAGGCGGGGACCATCCAATCTTCCTTTTCGAGAGTGATGGCGCTGCCCACGGCGCAGGCTTCCTGTCCGAGGCTGGGCGGCAGCGTGTACAGCCGTCCCTGCCGCTGCAAAGAAACCGCCTTGAGGTCGGCCACGCGCGCCAGCAGCATCATCTTGTAGGCATGGAGTAGCTTCTCGTCGGAAAGCTCGGGCATCCACTCTCCGCCAACAACCTTTCCGTTCTCATCGAGAATCTCCAGCCGTCGGCCACGGAGGGGATCGAACGCCTCGAAAAGCGAACCGGTGGAAGGTTTTGCGCTTCGTCTTGTTGCAGTCTTTTGTTCAGCTGTCATTATTCATTAGTCCGTGGTTGTCGCAGTTGCCTGATCCTTCCCATTAAATATAATACGCCTCAAAGGGGATGTTTCTCCAGAATCCCAGAACAGAATATAAGTATTTGGAATGAATTACAAAAGCTCACATAGGGCCTGTCAGCTCCAATTCCCGCGAAGATGATGCAGTGATGAAGTTATTTGCTTAAATATCAATGTCATACAGATTGAATGGCGAGATCATGCCTCTCTGTAGGTCGGGGAAGACTCGATTCTCGCTTTGCTGGTCAACAAGTTGATTTGCTATAGGGCGAGTTCCTGCCTCGCCGACTTGTATGCCTTCAGAGTGGTCTCGTCGAAGCAGACGAAGACAACCCGCTCGATTGCGTCCGTCGAACCGAGGAACGCAGCGACTTCGCGAAGCGCGATTTGGCAGGCGCGCTCGACGGGGAAGCGATAGGCTCCGGTGCTGATGGAAGGAAAGGCGATGCTGCGGATTCCGTTCTCGACCGCGAGCCGGAGCGAGTTCCGGTAGCAGCTTGCGAGAAGTTCGTCTTCGCCGCGTTTTCCGTCCTGCCAGACCGGGCCGACAGTGTGGATCACGAATTTCACGGGCAAGTGATAGCCGTTGGTGATCTTGGCTTCGCCGGTCGGGCAACCGTTCAGCGCGCGGCACTCCGCGAGAAGTTCCGGCCCGGCCGCGCGATGAATCGCTCCGTCCACCCCGCCCCCGCCAAGCAAACTCGTGTTGGCCGCGTTGACGATGGCGTCCACGGCGAGCTTCGTGATATCGCCGTGGAGGATTTCGATGCTTGTTTCCATTTTTGTCTCTTACCTCAATAAGATTGCCTTCCGTACAAGATGGAATCCGTCGCCCGTCATGGCAATGAAATAGACTCCGCTGGCGCAATCTGCACATTGCCAACTCACAGAGTGCTGCCCAATCGCAAACATATCATCGGTAATGGTTCCGACCTCGCGTCCCAGAATGTCATGCGCACGAATTGTGACTCGCGATGTTCGAGGAATCTCGAACTCCACTCTTGTTACGGCATTAAATGGATTGGGAAAGCTCGAAAGCAAGATCGATCTTGACACAGGTGTATAGTGTTCATGCTCTGTTCTTAATACTGAAGCGGTTCGGATCACCCAAATATCCTCGGAGTGTTCTGCAATGGTCGCCTTGTAGCCGGCCATTACAGCTCCTCCTTCCGAATCTAAACACATCCCACGACAATCCTCCTGTTGCGGGGTACCATAAAGTCCAGACCATATTAAATATCCATTCGGATCGCACGCCGCCAGTAGAAAGCTACCACCCGTGCTACCTCCGAAAAGGATGCTGCCGTCATCTACTTCCACGACAGAGTAAAAAAAGGCGGGTCCCAGTTGCGGATATGCTCGCGTCCAAAGCGTGTCTCCTGACGAGTCAGTGCGCGCAGCATACGGATTGAAGGTAAATGCATCTCTGGTTTGAGTACCCGCAACGATAAAGTCCCCATCTGCGGTTTCATTTACAGCATTCAACCGCTCAGCCAAGTTGCCTGCGCCAAAACTGTTGTTCCATTGCACTATTCCTTCACCGTCAGTCTTTGCTATGTACGCTTGATAATTCTCCGAGGCAACAGTCAGAAACCCGCCTTCACTCGTGGAAACCACGGCTCCGCCTTTGTAGATTCCGGGACTTCCGAATGACTGTACCCAAAGGGAGTCTCCATCTGCAGTAAGACATGCCAATCTGAGGTATGAGCTCGGAATAGCATCGCCTACAATCAACACCGCGATACGTCCGTCAATCCCCTCAGCAATGCTCATTCCGGGCTCACTGTAGGGATCTGAAATGCATGTGGACCATTGTACTTCGCCGTTGCTGTCCACCTTGGCAAGCGCAACACATGATGGCACATTGCTCTCGCCCGTCAAGATATATCTCCCGTCGGTAGCAGGGAACACAGCTCCTATTCTGTAGAATGGTGCAATACGATGCAGCCAAAGTTCCTGACCATCGTCATTTAGTCTGAGAAGTAAACCACCATCAGTACTGTCAGGTGCACGCCCCTCCCCTCCTATCATGAAACCACCATTTGGCACGCGGGCAATACTGTAAGCCGCATCGTTAATCGAACTGGAATATGTGTAGGTCCACAACGTGTCTGGCGGCTGGGGCTGGGCAATAGCGATCCCGAAGAACATAGTAATGAAGATGACAACAAATGCTGTTCTCATGGATGCCCTCGGTTTCATCGCCACAAACGAGCTTGGATGGTTTACTCCCCCATCACCTGCACGAACACTTTGCGCGTACGGGCGCGGTTGTCGTGGTCAATCACCACGATCTGCTGCCACGTGCCGAGAACGAGCGCGCCCTCGTGAACGGGAACGGTGATGCCGGGGCCCATCATGGTGGCGCGGATGTGCGAAAAGCCGTTGTCGTCGCCCCATGTTTCGCTGTGGCGGGTGCGCATCGTGTGGGGCGCGAATTTCTCCAGTTGGTCGCGCATGTCTTCCGTGAGTGCTGGCTCGAACTCGATGGTGGACACTGACGCCGTCGAGCCGACTACGAACACGCAGGCCAGACCGGAGCGAATCCCGGCTTCAGTGACGATCCTCTGCACGTGCCCGGTGACGTCGTGGATGTCGGAAAAGCCGCGCGTGCTTACGGAAATGTATTCGCCGTGGATCATGGTGTGTTCCTTCGATTAAAAAGGCGGATGCAATCTCACCCTATATTTCAGAGGGCGCGATAAATCGGCCCCTACCGTTTTGCAGAAGGACCGCCGGTGAGGCCGATGTGGGAGCGAGTGCCGTCGCGATTGGAGATGGCCGGATCGCCCGCATTCAGCGCCGGAGAACTTTTGTCGAGACGAAAACTTAATGTATCAGAGAACAGCGGATCGGTGAAAAGGAAACGTGTTGAATCCTGTCCGAGTACGTCTCCCGCCGCGTTGTCCCAGACAATGTTGTGCGAAACCGTCCATCCGGCGGTGTCGCCTTCCTGATTCCAGAATCCCACGCACGGGCAAACCCACTCCTTCCGCCAGCCGTTGAACGCGGAGATGTTGTTCACCATCCGCCCGCGCGTGCCCGCGTTCCAGACGGCCATGCCGCAGTTGCCGTTGCGGGCGGATACATTGTTCTCGGCGATCATCGTGCTTTGCCCCGAGGTAATGATCCCCCAGCCGAGATTATCGCAGACGGCATTGTTGCGGGCGATGACGGTAGCCGTGCCGAACGAGCCGATGCCTTTCCAGTAGTTAGAGACGCGATTGCGCAGACAAATTGCAGCGGCATCCCAGGTCACGCCGATGCCCGCGCCACGACCCGAATCTATCACGCAGTCGCTAATCACGGCCTGCGCGCCGCGATAGAGGGCGATTCCGTCCCACGAGTTATTGACAATCGTGCACTGCTCGATGCGGGCGTCGCTGCCTTCGCGGAGCATGATCCCGCCGATGCCGACAATCGTCGAGTCAATATAGTCGGTGTTGTCGGCGATCAGGCAGCGGCGGATGACGGCGCGTGAGTTCTTCAGCACGATTCCCGCGTCGGTGGCCGCGCCGTCCGGATCACGCTTGCCGCCGGTGATCGTCAAATTCTCGATCACCGATCCCTGAGAATTCAGGAGCAGGAGCCCGTAACCCGCTTGCGTAACCAATACGGTCTTCTCGGCGCTCCGCCCACGCAGCACCAGCCCTTTGGCGTCAATCACGAAGCCGCGCGTAGCTTGAACTCTGGTTTGATGCTCGGCGCAGTTGCCGCAGGTGGCTTCCACGAACGTCGCGGCGCGCGCAACATACCGCCCGGCGGGTAGAATCAGCGTATCGCCGTCCACCGCCAGATTGATCGCCTCCTGCAGATCGCCCTCGACCAGAACCGTCTCAGCAAACGCCCCGCAGAACAGGCTAACCGTCAGGAAAAGCACGAGGAAACCCATATGAGGGCCGGAAGTTGGATAAGAATGAAACATGCCCATAAGGTACGAGTCCGGGCGGTGAAATTCAAGCGACCCGCTTCAGCTCTTCCTCCTCTTTCGCCCTTTCTTCCTCCGGCCCCTTGCTTTTGCTGGCATTAGGCGGTAAATTAGTTTTATGTGATGAAATGGGTCAGTGCTGCATTACCACCGCAAGCTGAGAAGGAGAAACCACCGTGCACACTGTGATGAAGGTTGTTGTTCTGCTTTCGATTGCACTCATGATGGCGCTGGGGGTTCAAGCGGAGGAGTACCGCCACCACAGCCTGGTGAAGGTCATGCCGGGATCGGAGGCCCGGCTGCAGGAATTCTACAAAATCGCCTCGCGTCTGGACGTCGTTCCCGGCGAAACCCGCGAAGAACCCTACGTGGTCGCGCTGCCCGAAGACCTCGTGCTGCTGAGCCGGTTCGGTTTTCCCTACATAGTCTTGCACGAAAACATCGAGCTATTCTACGCGTCGCGGATGAACCTGCCGCTGGAGACCGACAGTCTGGGCGGGTATCATACGTACCATGACATCATGATGTACATGGACTCGCTGGAAACGATTGACACGCACAACATCATCGCTCCCCGCTGGAGCATCGGGCAGAGCATCGAAGGTCGTGACATCTGGGTGACGAAGATCTCCGACAACCCGACCGCGGACGAGGATGAGCCGGAGGTGTTCTACAACGCGATGGTCCACGCCCGCGAACCGGCCGGCATGGAAGCCGTACTCTACATGATGCGCTATCTGGTAACCAACTACGGAACCAATCCCACGGTTACCAACCTTGTCAACACGCGCGAACTCTATTTTCTGCCGTGCGCGAATCCCGACGGCTACGAATACAACCGGCAGACCAATCCCAACGGCGGCGGCATGTGGCGCAAGAACCGCCGCGACGGCATCGGAATTGATCTCAACCGCAACTTCGACGCGGCCTGGGGCTTGGACAATGACGGTTCCACCTCCTATGCTACGTCCGGAAACTACACCTATCGCGGCCCGTCGGCATTTTCCGAAATCGAAACGCAGGTCTATCGGGATTTCGTGAATTCCCGTCAGTTTGCCTGCGGAATTGACTACCACTGCTATTCGAATGTCATTCTCTATCCGTGGGGCACAGTCTATTACGACGGCGACGGACTCTGTGAAGACAATGCCGCCTATGAGATGATCACCGACTCGATGCAATACTTCATTCAGCAAGTCAACGGTGTTATCTATCAGACGGGGACGGTGTGGCAACGTCTTGGCTACAACGTGAACGGCGGCAGTTTTGACTGGGAATACGGCGAGCAAATACGACACTGGAAGATGATGAGCGTGACGACCGAAGTCGGCAGCGCCGCCGACGGTTTCTGGCCGCCGCAGAATCGCATCTACCCGCTGATCACGGAGAATCTTCCCGCGAATCTGTTCATGGCCCGCATCGCCGATCAGTTCCAGCCGCCGACCTATGCCGCTTCCCGCATCGGACACTGCCAGAGCGAGTGGAACGGCGATGCCGACGGTGTGACCGAGCCGGGTGAAGGCTTGGAACTCTTGGTCACGCTCAAGAATCTGGGCCGCTGGACGCTCTCGAATCTGCACGGACAGCTCACGACCGCTGATCCGTACGCTATCGTGGTGGACGGCGAGGCCGACTGGACGATCTTGAATCCCATCGCCACGGGTGAAAACACCGCCGAATTCCAAGTCTCCGTTTTGGGAACCTGTCCGCCCGAGCACCAGATTCCCGTCTCGCTGCGTCTGACCGCGACCGGTGGATTCGATACGACGTTGACGTTCAACGTAACGGTCGGCCGCAGCATGTTCGACGACAACGTGGAAGGCGGAACGAACGGCTGGACAACCGGCGGACTCGGCAACCTCTGGCACATCTCGACCGCCCGTTCGCAGTCTCCAACCCACAGTTGGTTCTGCGGCACCGACGGCGGAACGTACTCTGCCAGCATGGGTTGCTGGCTGCAATCACCCACGTTCATCGTCGGACCGGGCGAACAGCTTGAGTACGATCAGTGGTACGACATCGAGTCCGGCTACGATGTCGGCTATCTCGAAGTCAATCGCGGTTTCGGGTGGATTCAGCTCGGTCTACCCACCACCGGATCATCCGGTAGTTGGCAGCACGTCACGCACGATCTGGGCGCTACCTGCGCCGGAACTGCCGTGCAGGTTCGCTTCCGCTTCGTGACTGATGGTGCCGACAATCGCGAAGGCTGGTACGTGGACAATATTCAGGTCGGTCCCGCTCC
>JAHJDG010000149.1 GCA_018812265.1 bacterium
AAAAACACGACGCGGCGAGAATCACGATGAAAAGGCGCGCGCACCTGCCGCATCCGGGTTCGGAAAGCTCTCTAATCATAGTCGAATTCCTGTGTGATAACGACGCTACCGCAACCTACAGACCCTCGGGCGGAATCTTCCCTTCGCGCCGGTTCCTGCTTGTGCGGAGATGTTCTCCGTATATTGGGCAACCGTCGTGCCATATTCTCCCGGAAAATCCTCGAACCCAATCCACCGAGGCGAGAGGCGTTCCCAACCGCCAGAGGTATCTTTCGAGGAGAAACCAACCGAATTCGATCAATGTATCTGATCGCTCATTATTCCTCCCAAGAGTCGTGAGAGCGTGTTTCGTCCGACTCCACGTAGTTGTTTCCATGAAACTACAAGGCAAGCTCTGTGAATATTGTCACAAAAAGGAGCGTTGGAACAAGCGTGCAAACTCACACCGTTCCCGATTTGCGATGAGTTTCACACAATCGGCGAGTTCGGTTGCGCATTGACTTGACAATAGTTATACTTATTTATCGCACCACCTCGAAGGATCGAAGACGGAAGGGTTCCACCACGATTCGGTGCGTTACCGCCGCAGAATTTTAACGAAGTCCTGCGCAGTAATTCCAACTTTCCCACCAATTCGGATTTCCCTTAACGCTTTTTCATTTAGGAGACGGAATGGGCGAACCGAGCTTGGCAGTGCTATGTACGACCGCATTCGTGGCGGTTTTTATTCTTTTGGCGGTGCTGGCCGGATTGATGTATTTGATCATGCTGGTCTTTCCGGTTACGCGAAAGACCCTTGAGCCGGTGCATGTGGCGGCCATAACTTCAGCGGTGCAGGCGCTGGCGCCCGGCGCACGGGTTACACGAATCGAGGAGTTAAGATGATCTACGCGAAGAAGCGCAAGACGATCCGGGTGATGTTCACCCCCTTTCGCGACGGCTTGCAGAGCATGTTCGGCGGCAAGACGCGGGTGCAGGACATTCTCCCCGCCATGCAGGCCTCGGCCCGCGCGGGCATCCGCCACTTCGAGTTCGGCGGCGGCGCGCGCTATCAAGCACCCTATTTCTACTGCGCGGAAGACCCGTTCGAGACGATGAAGAAGATGCGTGATGCGGTGGGACCGGAAGCCGATCTGCAGATTCTCACCCGCTCGATCAGCGGCGTCACGCTCACCAATCAGAACATCAAGGCTCTACAGCTTCAGGCCAAGCTCCACAAGCAGTACGGAACGACCTGGGATCGCAACTTCGACTTCATGAACGACGTGGATTTGCTGGTGAAGACCGGCAAGCCCATTGTGGATTCGGGAATGCACCATCAGGTGTGCGTAGCCTTGATGGGTCTGCCGTTCAAGTCGGATAAAGCCCATACACCGGAGTTCTACATCGGCATCGCCAAGCGGATCATTGACAGCGGAGTTCATTTCGATTCGCTGTGCATGAAAGATGCCAGTGGAACGACTCCGCCGCAGATCGTGTTTGAAACAACCAAGGGCATCCGTCAGCTTCTGCCTCCCGAGATTCCCCTCTGGGCTCACACGCACGACACGGCCAGTACGGCGGTGGCCTGCTATATGGCGGCCATCGAAGGCGGAGCGGACGGAGTGGACTGTTCGGTCCGGCCACTGGCCAGCGGAACCGTGCAGCCCGACGTTCGCTCGATGGCTCACGGACTGAAGGGCACCGGCTACGAGCTCGATGTGGACGCGTCGAAGATGGACGAGATCGAGAAAATCCTCACCGACGGACTGAAGGATTACGAGTTCAATCCGGTGGTGACGTCGGCGGACGCGCGGGTGGTGGGTTTCCCGATGCCGGGCGGCGCGATCGGCCCCAACGTGCATATGATGGTCAAGGCGGGAATTCTCCACAAGTACGGCGACGTGCTGGCCGAGTTCCCGGTGGTCGTGGAAGCTGGCGGCGCGTGGACGAGCGTCACGCCGGGCAGTCAACAGTACTGGCTGCAAGCCTTCAACAACGTGCTCTACGGACGGTGGGCCAAGATTGATCCGGGCTACGGCAAGTCGGTCTTGGGCTACTTCGGCACGACGCCGCTGCCGCCCGATCCAAGCGTCGTGAAGATCGCCTCCGAACAATTGAAGCTCGAACCGCTCAAGGGAGTGGATCCGCTCGACGCCGCGCCCGACATCCTGCCGAAGGCGAAAGAAGAACTGGCCAAGCGCAACCTCCCGACCGATGAGAAGTCGGTGTTCCTCGTGGCGGCGGCGATGGTTCCGGGAAAGAACATCGAGCTCAACGAAGGTATCAAGCTGCTCGAAGGCACCGCCAAGATTGACTTGCCATTGAAGAAAAAAGAGGAACCGAAAGCGGCGCCGGCCGCTCCGCCTCCGCCCGCAGCGGTGGCGGCGACTCCACCGATCTTCGTGTCGGGGCCCGTCACCACCAACGTCCAAGTGGTGGAGAACGGCGTGCGACGGGATTTCCACGTCACTGTGGAGTTTCCTTCGGCGGCGCTGGCATCCCCGGCAGTGGCCGCGGCTCCCGCAGTAGAGACAAAAACACTGACAGCCACAAAGTCCATCCCCGTGTTCTCACCTTTTGACGGTGACGCGCCGGTCGTCGAGCTGAACGTGAAAAAGGGCGATATCATCGTGAAGGGTCAGACTCTGGGAGCCGTGGAAGCGATGAAAGCCAATCATCACTTCAAGTCTCCCGTGGCGGGAGTCGTGGACGAGGTGTTCGTCAGAATCGGAGATGAAGTAGGCGCAGGCAAGCCGATCCTCTCCATCCGCGAGGGATAGGCAGGTACTTTCTTATGGAACTTCTTGGCGCGACGGGATTCGCTCACCTGAATTTCGGCAACGCGGTGATGCTGCTGATCGGCGGCGTGCTGATCTTTCTGGCCATTACGAAAGGATTCGAGCCTTACTTGCTCATTCCCATCGGTTTTGGCGCGCTGATGGCCAATCTGCCGCTGGGTCACATGGCCGCCGGGATGGGAGTAGAGGAAGGCTTGCTTCAGTTCGTGTACAAGCACGGAGTGAAAACGGAGTTCCTGCCGCCGGTGATTTTTCTGGGAGTGGGCGTGCTGACGGATTTCCGTCCGCTGCTGTCGAGGCCTTACACGTTTCTACTTGGCGCGGCGGCGCAACTCGGAATCTTCGTGGCCGCCCTGATTGCTTTCTACTGGGCGGGTTTCACGATCCAGGAGTCGGCCAGCATCGGCATCATCGGCGGTGCCGATGGGCCGACCTCGATCTTTCTGACGGTTCAACTGGCGCCGCATCTTCTGGGAGCCGTTGCCGTGGCGGCCTACAGCTACATGTCGCTGGTTCCCATCATTCAGCCGCCGATCATGCGGCTGTTGACCACCCGCAGCGAACGGGCCATTGCCATGCCGTTGGCCCGGCCGGTATCGCGGACGTCGGTAATCCTGTTTCCGATCGTAACCGGCGTGATCGCCATTCTAGGTGTTCCCAGCAGCGCGCCGCTGATCGGAATGCTGATGTTCGGGAATCTCCTGCGCGAATGCGGAGTGACCGAGCGGCTGCGCAAGACGGGCGGAACCTCGCTGGTGGACATCGTGACGATCTTTCTCGGACTGGCGGTGGGAGCGACCATGGCCGCCGAGAATTTCCTGCGTCTCGAAACGATCAAAATTCTCGTGCTGGGAGCGGTGGCCTTTGCTTTCTCGACGGCGGGCGGCGTCTTGTTCGGGAAGTTAATGAACGTCTTCGTGCGGCCGGAAAAGCGAATCAATCCCTGCATCGGCGCGGCGGGAGTCTCGGCGGTGCCGATGTCGGCGCGAGTCGTGCAGAAATTCGTCTCGGACTCGACCGACGGTAAGGTTAATCCGCTGATGGCCGCGATGGGACCCAACGTGGCGGGCGTGGTCGGCTCGGCCGTGGCGGCGGGCGTGTTCCTGCAACTTCTCAAGTGAATTCCGGCGGTGACTCCTCAGGCAAACCATGCCCCCACCCTCCGGGCGGGAGGACGAACCGCCCGTGACGACTTTCCCGTTTCGTCGTTCCCCCCTTTGAACAAGGGGGGAATCGAAGGGGGGTTGGAAGAAACGGCGAATGATGAAACAATCTTCTCCCGGCGGTGACTCTCCAGAGTCACCCCGATATATAAGGAGTGAAAGGAGTTCTCTTATGAGATGGTTTCTTGTGTCCGTGCTTGCCCTGGCGCTGTTGCTGCTGGCGGGATGCTGGGCGGTTTCCATATTCCCGCTCTATACGGATAAGGACTTGATCTGGGACAAGCAGCTTGTCGGAAGCTGGAGTACGTCCGATGGCAGCAACAGCATCTGGTCGTTCGCGCCATCGGATACGAATAGCTACGTTCTCACGGTTCGCGAGGAGAACGAACGCGACGCGCAGTTCGAAGCCCATCTGCTCCGTCTGAAGGATCATCTGTTCCTCGATCTGCTGCCCGCCCAAGGGGACTTCGCAAGCGATTTCTACACCGGCCACCTGTTGCCCGCCCATTCATTCTGGAGGGTGGACCTGAAAGACGACACTCTCCGGCTGGGGATGCTAAGCATGGACTGGCTGGAGGAAGCCATTGACAAGGGAACCGTCAGCATCCCCCATCTCGAACGCAATGATGGTTATGTGTTGACGGCTCCCACCCAAGAACTGCAGGCCTTTGTCCTCTCCCACCTCGAGGAGGCATTCAAGTGGGAAGACCCCCTCGTGCGTATCCCGTAGCACATAGCACAAACTGGATATCTCGGCCGGAAGGTAGTTTTCCTTCCGGCTTTGTTTTTATGGAAGTTGGTGGGTTAGGAAAGTCCAACCGTGGGATTGTTCCACTACTGTTTGTGAAATACTTGTACAACTATGGAAAACATTATGTTGGAACAAGACCCGTTATATCGAGTTTAAAAGGATGTGTGCCGATTAGTCACGGATCGAAACTACAGTGGAGGTATCATGAGGTCTCTCAGCCAATTCTTTCTCATCGTCGCGGCCACCGCGTTTGTGATCAGCCCGGTGTCGGCTCGTTCGTTCCGGGTCGCCCAAATCCCCAACGGTAGTGTTCTGAACTGCTCGGCCTGCCACGTGAATGCGGGCGGTGGCGGCACTCGAAACGCATTCGGTCAATTGGTGGAGCGGAGTTTCTTGGTCGGCGACAACGTACAGTGGAGTCCGCTGCTGGCCGGCTTGGACGCCGACGGCGACGGTGTTTCCAACGGAGTTGAGCTACGGGATCGCTTCGGCCAGTGGCAGACCGGGAATCCCAATCCAGGCAACGCGGCGCAGGTCACACATCCCGCTGATGCGGCCAGCAACCCGCTGCGCACGCTGACCGTGCAGTTCTCGAATATGGATCCGCATGTCGGACAGATGCTTGAATTGCGAATCGTGGACAAGTCCACCGGATTGGAAGCCGGGCGGGCGATGGTGTCAAGTATTTCGGGTGGGAGCTTCAACGTTGCCATACCGACCGCCGTGGACGGCCGGAGCTACTGGGTGGATTTCTTTGCGGACGTGAATAGAAACGGTTTCTACGATCCGCCGCCTACGGATCACGCCTGGCGAATCTCCGCCGACGTGAGCGGAGCGACGTCGGTCAGTTTCATGCACAATACCAACTTCACGGATATTCAGTGGGTCTATGCCGTGACTTTGAATGCGCAGGGTATGACCCCTCATCAAGGGCAGCTCTTCGAGCTGCGGGTGGTGGACAGCAACACGGGAATGGAGGTCGGCCGCAAGCGCGTGGAGATCGTTCCGGGAGCGAACTTCTCGGTCATGGTTCCCGGGATCATGCGGAACGGAAACTACGACGTGGACTTCTATGCCGACTTGAACCGTGACGACCGCTATAGCGGGACTCCCACCGACCACGCGTGGCGGCTGAGCTTCGCGAACACCACCGGTGACGTGACGCTTGACTTTTCGCACAACACGAGCTTCACCGACGTGATGTGGGAGTATCTGTTCCAGATCAATATGCTGTCCATGAATCCGCACCTCGGACAGCTTTTCGAGCTGCGAGTCGTGGATCAATCGAGTGACACGGAAATCGGCCGCACGAGCCTGCCGGAAGTGGCCGTAGCCAACTATACGGTTTCGGTTCCGGGGATGGCTCTGAACGGAAGCTACCGCGCGGATTTCTATGCCGACCTGAACGGAAACGGAACCTATGACGCGCCGCCCACCGATCACGCGTGGCGGCAACTGTTCCAGAATCCCGCCGGAAATGCGGTGGTGAATTTCAGCCACAACACGAACTTCACCGACATCGGCTGGCCGGTGCTGGCCGCCGACGATCCGGTGGCGGGATCCTCGCTGCCCGAAGCGTTCGCTCTGGAACAGAATTACCCGAATCCCTTCAATCCCTCGACCAACATCGCCTTCGATCTTGCCGAGCCGGGGCTGGTGCGACTCAGCGTTTTCAATATTCTGGGTGAACACGTAGCCGAGCTCGCGCGCGGGCCGATGGCGGCGGGACGGCATTTGGTAAGTTTCGACGGATCGGGTTTGGCCACCGGAATGTATGTCTATCGGCTGGAGGTTGACGGCTGGGCCGCTGAGAGAAGGATGATGCTGACGAAGTAGTCGTGACTACTCTGAGACGGATGAGGACGGCCCAGCCGTGTTTCTTGAAGGGCGAGCGCTTTGCTCGCCCTTTGTTATTTCACGAGTTCCCGCATTGGGCCACTTGTACCCGCCATTGCCTTGCCGCCTTTCAATTTCGGAAGAATCTTGTATATTGTGTGGTTAGGAATTTCCGCCGGAATTGCGAGAGACGGACTTGCCCTTAGACCTCGGCCCCAACAAGTGGCGGATTTTGCGCGAGCGGCTGCCCAAACTCTATGGGCTTCTCGATCCCTGCCGGCTCTGTCCGCGAAGATGCGGCGTGCATCGAACGAGCGGAGAACTCGGCGAGTGCGGGATGGGCGGAGAGCTGATGGTGTCGTCGGTGGGACTGCATTTCGGGGAAGAATCGCCGATCTCCGGTCATCGCGGTTCGGGAACGATCTTTCTGTCCGGCTGCAACCTCCACTGCGTGTTCTGCCAGAACTGGACGATCAGTCAGCTTGCCGAGGGCGAACGAGTGACTGTTGCTGAGCTGGCTGAAGCGATGCTCGGGCTGGAGCGGAGCGGAGCGCACAACATCAACTGGGTTTCGCCGACCCACATGGTGCCGATGCTGATGGAGGCCTTTTGTCTGGCGGGAGAACACGGCCTGTCCATTCCGCTGGTGTACAATTCGGGCGGCTATGACAGTCTCGAAGTACTGAAACTCCTGGATGGAATGGTGGACGTGTACATGCCGGACATGAAGTATGGAGACGCGGCGGTTGCAAGGCGTTTGTCCGGCGTAGAAGATTATCCTGCGCACAATCAGGCTGCCATAAGGGAAATGTATCGGCAGGTGGAGCCGCTCCAGCTTGATGCGAGCGGTGTGGCCGTGTGCGGGCTGCTCATTCGGCATCTCGTTCTGCCCGAAAATCAAGCCGGAAGCGAAGCGGTGTTTACGTTTCTTGATGAGGAACTTCCCGGTCCGGTGGACGTGAACGTGATGGCTCAGTACCATCCCTGTCATCTGGCATGGGAACATCCTGAGCTGGAGCGTTGCCCAAGCCGCGATGAATTTCAAGCGGCTCTCCGTCTGGCACGGTCGAAATCCTCGATTCGCATCGTGGATTGATACGGCTTATGCGTTACGTCAGTTGCTATCGTGATTCCCGCACGCTGCGCGCCGCTTTCACGGCGGTGCAGGTGATGGTGCTGGTGGCTCCCGTGTCCATCATCGCCTTTGTCGTCATCACGCTTCACAATCTCCGCCTGGACTGGCGGGCGCTGCCGAGCCGGGTCTGGTGGTTGCTGGCGATCATGCTCATACTGAGCTTGACGGTGTACATACTCGTCCGGCAGTTCTTCCGGCGGCATCTCACACTCACCGTAGACGTGACCGCCGAGGGAATTCATCACCTGGCTCCCCCGCCCGTCCGGACGATTCTCTGGCGGGACATGGTGCTGGTTCGTCGCATTCCCTACGGTAAGGGAATTGTCGCCCTGCAACTGCGAACGCGCACTCAGCGATACACGCTCTCACCCCAGCTGGTTCCCGATTCGCCCGATGCGCCGCGTTTGCGGGTAGGGCCGCGGGGACAATTCTGGGAGTATCCCAGCGGCGAGGTCGAGCCTTGCGATCTGAAGCACAGCTATGCCTATCGCCTCATCCGTGAGCATCGCCCCGACTTGCTTTCCCGGTAGCATCTTTCCTCCCTTTAGCAAAGGGGGGGATGAAGGGGGATCGCAAGAAGACCTGAAAAACCACTCCCGGTGGTGACTCTCCAGAGTCACCCCACCATACTCGATCCCAACCCCTGCTGTCCCATGTTCAAGAAATTCACTCTCACGCACTGGATATTTCTGGGGATCGCGCTCGGCATTCTCGGCGGCTGGCTGATCGGCGAGCCGATTCAACCCATTGCCCAGCCGGTGGGGGACATCTTTCTGCGGCTGCTCAAGATGATCATCGTTCCGCTGATCGTGTCCTCGATCATGGCCGGAGTGCTCGGTATCGGCGATACCCGCAACCTCGGACGGCTGGGCGGCAAGACGATCCTCTACTATCTCTTTACCAGCACGATTGCGATTCTGACCGGACTGGTGCTCATCAACATCGTGCGGCCGGGCGTAGGTGCGGACATCGAGTTGCAGGCCACGCCCGAACTGGGAGTGACCGATTCGAGCACGGTGTGGGGACTCATTCTGCGTCTGGTTCCCGAGAATCCCATCCGCGCAATGGCCGAAGGCGACATGCTGGCGGTGATCTTCTTCACGCTACTGTTCGGGGTGTTCGTGACGCAGCTTCCCGAGCGCGGCCGCATGTACTTCAAGGACCTCTTCGACAACATCTTTGAAGTGATGATGAAGATGACGCGGTTCGTGATCTGGTTCGCGCCGCTGGGAGTCTTTGGCCTCATCGCGAACATCGTCGCCACCACCGGTTTTTCCGCGTTCGGTTCGCTGCTCAGGTTTTTCGTCACCGTGCTCTTCGCGTTGCTGTTCCACGCGCTGGTCACCCTGCCGCTGTTGATACGGATCTTCGGCAAGGTTCGGCACCCCTACCGGCATTTGCGGGCGATGACGGAAGCGCTGCTCACCGCGTTTTCAACCGCTTCATCGAACGCTACGCTGCCCGTGACAATGCGCTGCGTCGAGGACAACTCGGGGGTGTCGAATCGCATCTCGTCGTTCGTGCTTCCCATCGGTGCCACGGTGAACATGGACGGCACGGCGCTCTACGAGTGCGTGGTGGCCATGTTCATCGCGCAGGTCTATGGAATCGAACTGACGTTTCTTCAGCAGTGGATCGTGGTGTTCGTAGCGCTCTTGACTTCCATCGGCGTAGCCGGAGTTCCAATGGCGTCGCTGGTGGCGATTGCCATTATTCTCAAGGCGGTGGGATTGCCGCTCGAGGGAATCGGACTGGTGCTGGTCACCGATCGCGTGCTCGACATGGTGCGCACGACGGTGAACATCTGGTCGGATTCGTGCGGCGCGGTCGTCATCGCTCGTACCGAAGGAGAAGAGACGAAGCTGATATGAAGAGACAATTCGCAAGATGGATTCTCGGTATCTGCTCTGCATCTCTGATTCTCGTTTCACTCTCAGATGAAGCGCGGGCAGAGCAATCACCGGCTCCAATCCGCGTGGTGACGTCCACCACGATTATCGCCGACGTCATGCGGAACGTCGGCGGAGAATTCACGGACGTGACTTCGCTGCTTCCGGCGGGAGCCAATCCCCACAGTTTCGAGCCGACACCGGCCGACGTATCGCGATTAATCAATGCATCGGTGGTGTTCCTGAACGGACTGGGACTCGAACAGTCCTTTGAGCCGCTGATCGCCGGAGCCGGTAGACAGGTGCGAGTCGTTGATCTGTCCAAGAATCTGCCAGCGCGAACGCTCGATCACGGGGAGCATGACCATCACGATCACTCCACCGGTCTCGATCCGCACGTATGGCTCGATCCGACTCTCGTCATTGCCTGGATTGAAGAGACCGTGCGCGTTCTGAGCGAACTTGATCCGCGGCACGCCGACCATTACCGCGCGAATGCGGATTCCTACCAGAAGGAACTGCATGAGCTCGATACATGGATCGGCGAGAAGGTCGCTCAAATTCCGCCTGCGAATCGAAAAATCGTGAGCGATCACGACATGTTCGGCTATTTCTGCGAGCGCTACGGATTCGAGCGGGTGGGCGCGATCATTCCCGGTTTCAGCACGCTCTCCGAGCCTTCGGCGCGCGAGTTGGCCTCATTGGAAGATGCGATTCGCAAATTGAAAGTGAAGGCGGTCTTCGTCGGCAACACGGTCAATCCGACGCTGGCCAGGCGCGTTTCCGAAGACACGCACACAAAGTTGATAACGCTTTACACCGGCTCGCTGACTGATTCCACAGGCACTGCGCCCGACTACATCGCCTACATGCGCTACAACGTGACGGCCATCGTCAATGCACTCAAATAGCGACGCTTCGACCTTTCCTCGTGGGGTCTCTCCAGCGGCCCCCGTTCGGCAAAGATCGCTTGAAAGGGTGACTCTGGAGAGTCACCACTGGGTGGAAGTCATTCTGATATTCTCTGATATGAAAACAACAAGGGATTCATGACCACGGTATTCCAACGTTTGAGTCGTTCGCTGGGTCTGCGATTCAGTCCGCACGTGCACGGCGCGCCGATCATTCGCGTCCGCGATCTGCGCGTGGAATATGACGGCAACGTCGCGCTGGAAAGCGTCTCCTTCGAGATCCAGCGCGGCGATCGGGTGGCGGTGGTGGGTCCCAACGGCGCGGGCAAAACCACGCTACTCAAGGCGATCTCCGGCGTGATCCGTTCCGCGAGCGGCAGTATCGAGGTGTTCGGCAACGAACCGGAGGGACACATCTGTATCGGCTACGTTCCGCAGCGGAGTCAGATTGACTGGAATTTTCCGGTGAACGTGGCCGACATGGTGATGATGGGGCGGATCAGCAAGATGGGGTTTCTGCGCAATCCGCGGCCTTCCGATTGGAATCACGTGCGGCGCGGACTCGAACAGGTGGGACTTTCCGATCTGGCGAAGCGGCGGATCAATCAGCTCTCGGGCGGGCAGCAGCAACGCATCTTCATTGCCCGCGCGCTGGCGCAGGAAGCCGAGCTTCTGCTCCTCGACGAACCGTTCAGCGGGCTCGACGCCGCCGCGCAGCAGAGCATCTTCGAGATTCTTGAACAACTCGGCGAGCAGGGTGTGACGATTCTGGTTTCTTTGCACGATCTGAATCTTGCTTCGCGGAGATTCGGCAAGGTGATGCTTCTACATCATCGTATGCTCGGTTTCGGCGCGGCGGCGGAGGTGCTGACCTCGAAGAATCTCATGGCGGCTTACGGCGGACACTTGCATATGGTGGAAACGGAAAGCGGGACATTGGCGGTGAGCGACACGCACTGCGAAGGCTGCGAGTAGCGCGATGCTCGATCTACTCTTAGAACCATTGCGCTATCCGTTCATGGTGCGCGGCCTCATGGCGGCGGCGATGGTGGGAGTGGTGTGCGCGGTAGTGGGAACGTACGTCGTCTTGCGCGGGCTCGCGTTCTACGGAGACGCGCTGGCGCATACGATTTTGCCGGGCGTGGCGGTAGGCTATCTGATCGGCGGCGGCGAGCGCAAGCCGCTCTTCTGGTGGGCGATGCTGGCGGCACTCGTGAGCGCGCTGGGAATCGGTCTCATCGCGCGCACGGCCCGGCTCAAGGAAGACACGGCGGTGGGGATCGTGTTCGCGGGGATGTTTGCGGTGGGAATCGCGGTGATCTCGACGGTGCGGAACTACGCGGTGGATCTCACGCACTTCCTGTTCGGCGATATTCTCGGCGTGGCGGCGGGAGATTTATGGCTGATCGGCGGTTTCAGTGCGGTGATCGTGCTGACGGTGCTCGCGCTCTACAAAGAGTTCATGGTCGTTTCGTTCGATCCGGTACTGGCAACCACGCTCCGTCTGCCCGCCAAATTGCTCGACTTTCTGCTCTTGGTTCTCATTGCGATGGCGATAGTGGTCTCGCTGCAGACGGTGGGGATTGCGTTGATGGTGGCGATGCTGGTGACTCCGGCGGCGACGGCCTATCTCCTCGTACAACGACTGCCCTCAATGATGGCACTGTCGGCATTGATTGCGGTACTGTCAGGCGTGATCGGACTCTACGTATCGTACTTCGTGGGGATCGCATCGGGAGCGGCGATTGTGCTGGTGGCGACGGCTTTTTTCGGGATGGCGTGGCTGGCGCGGATCGTTGTACGAAGATAGATTCCGGCGGAGACATTGTTCCTGCTCGGCGGTGAAAGGTATCACCCTTTGGGGTGGTTTTTTCTTGTGTTACAGGCAGTTAGTTCGGAATCAGGGTCGAAATGTTTTTTGACCAAACGAACTTCGTAACCAGATGAAAAAGCTGAAATACTGAAAGGCTGAAAGGCTGAAAAACAGGAGGATATTGGCAGAAAACCGCCGTTTTTCGATGTCGCTTGGTGAATTCATGGGAAGAAAGGAAGGGCGGGCGAGAAGCCGAGGGTGATGCTGATAATTTAGTCGCTGACAGAGGGAAAGTCAAGGAAAACTGAAAATTTGTTCAAGCGACGGTAACGGCTGGGATTGGGCGGAATTGGCATTGGAGATAGCGGGTGGTGGTGGTATGTGAGGAGGTCTGTAGTAATAGAATTCGCTTAGGCTTTAGATTCAGATATTCCCAAGGGCAGATTATGCTGAGGTTATATCAATCATCGGAACACAGGAGATTATTTTTTTTAGAATTAGGATCATGGATGATATGTTCAGAGATATAGTTAGTTTTTGTTGACAATCATCTGAAATTTGTGTATAGTGAAAACCTCATCTCTTAGGGAAACCTTCCTGCATTGAAGACTGGCAGTTTGTTCTTGCTGATGTTCCAAGACACTCTGCATTATACGCGTCTTCTTCCATGAAACCTACTGGTTGGATAGTTGTCCTAGCCCTACCGGAATTGTAGCCTGCTACAATCTTATGGTCGGGCTTTCTTTTTGCACTTGGAAATCACCAATACGGTTGCACTATAGGGAAGTAATAGGTAATGCGTGGGCATCGTGTATTTGATCCGATTTACGGGTACGTGCATCTGACCGATTCTGAATTTCGTCTAATTCGGTCTCCTCTGTTTCAGCGGCTTAACCTAATCCGTCAGCTCGGATTTGTGAATGTCATGTTTCCGAGTGCAACACACACACGACTAAGCCACTCGCTCGGCGTGCTCCATATGGCTCAGCGAATGATCGATTCGGTTAACAAGAACGAACACAAGGCGGAGCAAGGAGACATCATCACGCCGAAGGATGCTGCAATTATACGATTTGCAGCTCTGCTTCACGATATTGGACACTTACCATTCTCACACGTTGGTGAACAAGCCTACTCTGCAGTGTTGGACGACTCATTATCTCGCAACGTTGATGTCGGGGATAAAGTTGGATTCAAAACAACAGATGCAATCCGCCTAACATCGGGGAATCTCCACGAGCAGCTGTCTGCACGAATAATCCGAGAAGACAAGGAGATTGGAGAAGCATTCAAAGAGTATAATTCTTCCGCACCCCCGCGGGAACGCATCGACAAAGATGAAGTTGCGGCGCTCATAGAAGACACCTCGACAGATCAGAAGTCCTTTCTCAAATCATTTATTCATTCTGCAATTGATGCTGACAGACTGGATTTCCTTAGTCGAGACTCGTATTTCGTGGGAAGTAATTATGGCCGCGTTGAGACCGAGACAATCATCAGGAAACTGCGGTTTGTCCAAGTCAAGGAAGGAAGAACACCTGCGGAGGAGTGGTGGGAATTATGTCTGGATTCGGATGCTGGGCTTGTAGCAGATCATTTTCTCCTTTCTCGGTTCTACTGGTATGCAATGTTGCTTGGCCAGCCACGCATCCTTTATCTCGATCTATTAACGAAGAACGTGATGAAGTATCTCATCAATACGAATAGAATCTGCTGCATAGATCAACTTGACAAATTGACAATAGCCATAAGAGAAAAGAGGCATATGCATGAGTTCATGGAATTGCAGGATTCTGGTGTTATTATGGCGATGCGTAGATGTCATAATGAATGGGACGGCAATGACTCAATATCGGAGTTAGAAAAGGAACTGGATACAGCGATCAAGGTCCTGATGGGCGGGAACCTTGCGCATATGTTTTTGCGAAAACAAGGCCTCATGGAACACAAGGAATACCAAGACACATTTGATTCCTCTCGTCTTCACGAAGCTGAGAAATGCGCGACCGAGGAATTGCGCAAACAAGAGAAGATCGACAAATCGCGAGCCTTTGTAAAATTTGTTCACAAGGCAAGAAACCTGCACGTATGGGCACCTGATTGCAGGGGGGCTGAATTCGAAGAGGATTGGCGTGACCATGTACTAATAAAATGCGATCGTGACGGCCATCCAAAGTGTGTGCCAATCCAGCTAGCTAACACAAATGTTCTACACAGAATCGGTCTTTCTCGTATACAGGATGGGAACAAACCAAAGGAAAAATCTTCGCTTGTGAGCGTCAGCTTCGCAACATTCATCCTATGGCCATCAACGATCAAGGAGGATCAATACTCGGGAATAGAAGAAATTTTGAACAAGTACTTTGGCGAATTAACACAACCTTTTCATGAGGAGCTCGTCAATGGATAGCAAGGGACTTCTTCTGCGGCTGACACTCGATGCGTTACGCGACGCTGGCGTCTTCACGAATATTGATAATTTCGAAGGCCGCAAGAACGTTCAGAAATCACTTTACCTGCTACAAGAGAATCGGCTCCCTTATGGGTACTTCTTTGGCTGGTACCTACGAGGCCCATACTCCAGTGGCCTGGCGAATGACTACTTCAAGGTGGCGGAGGACCAAAGCGATAGATACACGAAGCTCGCAAAGGATAAGACCCTATCTGAAAGCATTAGAGACAAAATAAAGCAACTGGTATCCCTCTTAAAAAGTGATAATTGGCAACTTAAAGATCAGTTAGAAGCTGCAGCATCTGCCCGGTTTATAATGGTGTCTGAATCACGCGATGCGCAGTCTTCGGTAGCAGAACTCAGAAAGCGCAAGCCTGGGTTACCGTTTGATGAGGGGAAGGTATTGGCATGCCTCAATTCATTAGAGCCCGTCAGTGATGCGAGGGGGAATGGGCATTCGGGACAGCAGGACACTCCCTAATCTCATCATCGAACGTAGCAAATCTAACCTAAGACCGACAGCGGATTAGCAAGAAACCCACATGTTTCGGCATGTGGGTTTCTTTATCTCTGGGGCATTTAGTCTTTCATCTCTATTATCAAGCGAGTTCGCCGATATAAGGGTTTTCCGCGGTCACTTTAAGCAGGTGAAGGGATACCTCGCGCGGCTACTTTTTCTTTTATAAGGGCACGGCATGCCGTGCCCCTACCGTTGATCTACATGATGTACCCCACCAGCGTTCCGGCAACATTGCCGAGGAAGTGGACGAGAATGGCGGGGAGGAGGCTGCCGGTTTTTTCGCGGAAGTAGCCGGCCACGCCGCCCAGCAGCAGCGCGAAAATCAGAATCGGAATCACGCCCGCCGGAGCCATTCCCGCCGTGAGCAGCATGAGATGCATGACCGAAAACAGCACCGCCCCCACCGTCACCGGCAGACTGAGCCGCACGCCGAACAGGTTCACGCCGCGTTCGCGGAGTGGATCGAGATAGCTCTGTAAGAGTCCGCGATAGAGAACTTCTTCGCAGGTGCTGGCCCAAATCCAGACGATGAGCACGATTTGCAGGAACGTCAGGTCGGCCGTCGCCGGATTCTCGCCCCCGCCGAACAGCGCTTCCGCGAGTCCGGTCGCGAGTCCCAAAGCGATTCCCCAGATGAGAATCGGTTTCAGAAAACTCGCTTTCGGACTGACGAAACCGAAGCGCGAAAAATTCCCCCGGCCGAGAATCATGATGAGCGCCAGCGAGAAAACGAGAATCCCCGCCTGAATGACCAGTCCCGACAGCCACGGCATACCGGGCTGCATGGTGGTGAAGGTCATCATCGCCGCCGAAGCCAAAAACAGCACCAGCATCCACAGGCAGCAGGCGATGAGTACGCGCGAAATCGCGTAGGCCAGCGTCGGTCGTTCGGTGTTCATGGTTGGAGTTTCTCCGTGTATTTGCCGCTTTCCACGTACGGCTTCAGTCCGTCATAGAAGAAGTGATGCCAGACGGCGCGCCTCTGCCACAAAACGGGCCGACCGCCGATCTAAACATACTGAACCCCCTTTCCCTGCTTTTCACCAATATACCAAACCCTCGCACACCGGGCAAGTCCGAATCTCCCGAAATTCCAAGTCGTACGGAGTTGATAAACATAGATTTCGCCCGGCCACAAGGCTCAATTCGGAGCGACCGAACCGGTCCCGCGCCCGCCTCGCTTGATTTGTTTCGGAGAGGAGTGTATACTTTACGTTCACGGCCGCCGATGCCTCTCCATCTCATTTCCCAGCAATCACGATATCGAAATAGACCAACCACCTTCTTGCAGAGGAAACCATGATTCATCACCACCACATTCCGTTTGTTTGTGCCCTGATGTTACTGCTGGCCGTTCCCGCCACGCGCACGCTCGGCGTCGAACGCTCGCAGATTGACGACGGCTACAAGTGGAAACCCGAACACATCTATGAAAACGTCGCTGCCTGGGAAGCCGACATGAAGGTGATCCGCGAAGGACTCGATGAGCTGGCCGCCTTCAAGGGCAAGTTTGCGGGCGAGAACGCCAAGACCCCCGCCGAGGACCTCATCGCTTTCAACAAACTGAGTGAAGCAATCACCACCAAGTTCGAGCAAACCTATACCTACGTGATGTACAACTATCACGTGAATATGGGCAACACCGAGTGGATGGGCCGCATGCAGGAGCTTTCCAATCTCGGCGTGGACTTCGGCCAGAAACTGGCGTGGGCAACGCCCGAACTCCTACTGATCCCCGAAGCGACGCTGCTCGGCTGGTGCGGTAAATATCCCAAACTCGCGGACTATCGCAAGTCCTACCAGGATATGTACGCGCTGCAGGAGCATGTGCTTTCCGAGAAGGAAGAAGAGATCCTCGCGCTGTCCGGCAACATCACCGGCACCGCTTCCGACGTTTACGGCAAGTTCACCAACGTGGACATGACCTTCGGAACGATCCTCGATGAAAACGGCGACACGGTCAAAGTCACCGACGAAGGCTGGGTGGGCTGGAGAACGAATCAGAACCGCCGCGTCCGCGAGGAGTATTTCAAGGCGGTGTGGAACGAATACGAGAAATACGGCACCACCCTGGCCGCGCTGATGGCGGGCAACCTCAAAAAGAATCTCTATCTTTCCAAGGCCCGCAAGTTCGACAACACGCTGCAAGCCGCGCTGAGCAGCACTTTCGTTCCCGAGGCGGTGTACGTGAATCTGGTGAGCGCCACCCGCGCCAACACCGCGCCGCTCCACAAGTACGAAGCCCTCCGCAAGCGCGTGCTCAAGCTCGATCACTACCGCCACTGGGATTACTACGTTTCTCTGATTGACGCCGACGAGACCCGCTACACGTGGGAAGAGGCGGTGGCGATGATTTCCGACGCGCTGAAGCCGCTCGGTGAAGAGTACCTCACTGACATCACCCACGGTCTCAGCCCGGCCAGCGGCTGGGTGGACGTGTATGCCAGCGACGGCAAGCGCGGCGGAGCCTATTCCAGCTCGTGCTATGGCGTGCATCCCTACATGCTCTTCAACTTCGACCACCAGAAGGGCCTGACGATGGACGACGCCAGCACCGTCGCCCACGAAGTCGGCCACTCGATGCACACCTACTATTCGGAGAAGAATCAGCCCTATCCGAACAAGGATTATGTGATCTTCAACGCCGAGGTGGCGTCCACCACCAACGAGTCGCTGTTCAACATGAAGATGCTCGACGAAGCGCGGGCCGCCTACAAGAAGGCCAAGGGCGCGGAGAAGGACGCGGCCAAGAAGCGCTTGATCTATCTCCTCGATCAGAATCTGGCTTCGGCGCGCGGGACGTTCTTCCGTCAGACGCAGTTCGCGGCCTGGGAACTCGAAGCCAACAAGATGGCCGAAGCGGGCAAGCCGCTCACCAGGGACAGCTTCAACCAGCTCTACGGCGATCTGCTGAAGGAGTTCTACGGCCCGGCGGCGGAGTATGAAGATTTGTCGGCCGTTTCGTGGTCGCGCATTCCGCACTTCTATCGCGGCTATTACGTGTACACGTACGCCACCAGCTATGCGGCCGCCATCGCGCTGGCGAAGGATATCCGCGCCGAGCAGATGGGCGACGCCAAGAAGAAGGGCGCGACCCAGCGCTACTTGAACTATCTGAAGTCCGGCAGCGCCAAGCATCCGGTGGAACTCCTGAAGGATGCGGGCGTGGACATGACCACACCGGCTCCGATTCAGTCGTTCATTCAGTATTTCACCGAGATGGTGAACGAGCTCGATAAGCTGACGTCGTAAGACACGAAAGCGAAATCACGAGGGCGGACGCAATGTCCGCCCTCTCGTCTTTTGTCTTCTCACACTTTGTGGTTTCTTGGGGTGGAATTATCTGCAAGAAGGGAGAATGCTCATGGCACGGTTTCAAGTAATTGTTGCATTGCTGTCGGTTCTGGTTCTTGTCGGAGTAGCCGTGGCCGACTGGCCGGACGATCCGAATCTGAACTTGGCTATCTGCAATCACACGGGTGAGCAGATGCTGCCGAAGATTGCCGCCACTTCCGACGGCGGCTGCTACGTCGGCTGGCATGACAATGCCTCCGGCAACCTCGACCTCTATCTGCAGAGACTCGACGGCGAGGGGGTTCCCCAGTGGCAAGAGAACGGACTCTGCATCAACAATCGTGTGCAGGACATGGGGCTTGCCGATTGGGATCTGGCCGTGGATGACGAGGATTATTGTATCATCGCCACCTATGATCTTCGGGCGGGCAGCGACTGGGACATCTACGGCTATCGCGTCAGCCCCGGCGGCCAGCCGGTGTGGGGCGCAAGCGGACTCGTGATCTCGGACAACGCCAACTTCGAGGCCGATCCGCGGATTGCCGTCACGACCGGCGGCAACGTGGTGTTCGCGTGGCCGGAGGAAATGGACGGGAGTTTGGTGGTTCACCTGCGCAAGGTCACCGCGATGGGGGCAGACGTCTGGAATCCGGCTACGATTACGCTGACCGGAACCTATGGCGTCTCCGTTCCTCGCGTGGTCGCCTGCGAAAATGACGGTGTGATCCTTCAGTATGTCGTTGCTCAAGACGCGGGGATGTACGTTCCCCGCTTCATCTACGTTCAGAAATACGATTCACTCGGCGCGCCCCAGTGGACGGCGGGCGGAGTGCTGGTTTCCAATGCCGGTGGAATCAGCGCGTGGATGAAGCAGGACTTGACGGCTGACGGCAGCGGCGGCGCGTATTCCTATTGGTATGACACGCACGACCAGAACCGTCACCACGTTTACGTTCAGCACGTGAACGCCGCCGGAACTCCGCTGTGGACGGCCAACGGTGTGCAGACGTCGCTGTCGGCGTCCGAATTGCAGATGGCGCCCGTCACACTGGCGCAGATTCCCGGAACGGAAGACGTGCTGTTGTTCTATCAGGTGACGAATCTCGGTCAGAGTCAGAACGGTCTGGGCGGGCAAATGATGAACGCCACCGGACAGCGCATGTGGGGGGACAACGGAATCAATTTCCGTCCGTTGGGCAGCCCGCAGTCGGTCGGCATTTCCGCCGTCCCACAGGAGGGGGGAGCCATCGTGGTGTTCAATGAGCACGAGTCCGTCGGCTCCAACAACAAACGGATTCGCGCGTTCTACGTGAATCGCGATGGTATTCTCGAATGGACCGACTCCTACCGCGACCTCTCCATCGTAGCCAGCGACAAGGTTCACATGAGTGCGGCCGTCAATTCAATGGATCAGGCGATTGCCGTCTGGCGGGATGATCGAAGCGACGCCGGAGACATCTATCTGCAGAACGTCAATCCTGACGGCAGCCTCGGCGACTTCGGCCCGACCAATCCGCCGTCAATTCACATTACTGCGCCGGAAGACAGCATGAGGTGGTATTCGAATGATACAACACGGATCATCTTGAGGTGTGATATCGAGAACTTCGTTGTCGTGTCACAGGGAGGCGATGGGCTTGTTCATGTGAATGTGCGGAGTGAGTTTGGATTTGAGGAAGATCACTATGTGGCAGAACCGGATTCAGTGGATATCACCGTAGATTTTGGATTGCTGTACCACTGGAACACGGTCACGGTTGAACTTGTGGACTACGATCATCTGGCTCTTGATCCACCGGTTCTTGATTCCGTTCACATCGAACTTATCGAGGTTGCCGCCGACGACTTGCCCGATCTGCTTCCAGAAGGCATCGCCCTTCTTCCCGCCTACCCCAATCCATTCAATCCGGCCACGACCCTTGCCTTCGATCTGCCGCGCGTCACGTCCGTGGAATTGATTGTCTACAATGCTCTCGGACAGGAGATTGCGGAGCTGGTGAACGGAGTCGTACCGGCGGGTCGGCATGAAGTCCTGTTCGATGGAACGGGCTTGGCCAGCGGGACTTACGTCTGCCGTCTGGCTGCCGAGGGATTCTCCGCTGAACGGACGATTGTGCTTACCAGATAGTGCAAAGATTGCCATTGAACGGGAAGGGGCGCATCAGCGAATGCGCCCCTTTTTCATATAGAGTGGCTGCCCACGGCCGTTCACGACAAAATAACTGACGGGAGGGTAGGGAATTTGCCGTAGTGCAACAAGATCAGCCATTCTCCGCTCGCACTATATGAACGCTGCACTCACGCACCTTCTTCAGTAGTCCGGCACGATTTCAGGAACGCGGCGGGCGTCCATCTAACGTTTCGCCCGCGAGAAGGAGGAATACTCATGGCACGGCTTTGCATGTGTGCGGCGATTTGTCTGGCTCTCGCCCTCGCGCCTCTCACCTTCGCCGCATGGCCGAACGACCCGGCCCAAAACCTCGTGATCTGCAATTGTCTGGGGCAGCAGATCGCGCCGAAACTCGCGACCACCTCAAGCGGCGGATGTTACATCGGCTGGTATGATAACGATTCGGGGAACTTCGACGTTTACCTGCAACGGCTGAATGAACACGGCGTCCCGCAGTGGCAGGAAAACGGGGTCTGCGTGGACGGCAATCCCCAGCTTGCCCAAATCACCGACTGGGACCTGGCCGTGGATCACAGCGATCATTGTGTGGTTGCCGTCAATGACGCTCGCGGGGGTGGAGGCAATCTGAACGTTTACGGCTATCGCATCGGGCCGGGGTGCAGCTTCGATTGGGGCGGGGGCGGATTGGCCATGTCCGACAACGACGACCGCGAACCCGATCCCCGTCTGGCCGTAACCACCGGCGGGAATGTGGTGTTCGTCTGGGAACAGGAAACCGCCACCGGCAGCGTCGTCAACCTGCGCAAGGTCAATCCCGACGGCGGCAATTGCTGGTTCCCGTACACCCTCACGCTGTCTTCGGATCACGGGATTTCCGCTCCGCGCGTCGTGGCCTGTGAAGACGACGGAGTGATCGTACAGTACCTGAAAGCGCAAAGCTCCGATCCGCAAGGCGAACGTTACATCTACGTGCAGAAGTTCAACTCGCAGGCGGTGTCTCTCTGGCCCAACGGCGGCGTCGCCGTCTGCACGGCCGGGGGAATCGAGTCGGGCGCGGAACCGGAGATCATCGCCGACGGGCGGGGCGGAATCTACTGCTACTGGCACGACGCCCGTATTCCAGATTCTTACCATGCGTACGTGCAACATATAGACTCCAGCGGCACTCCGCTCTGGACGGAAAACGGCGTCAGATTGTCCCTCACGGAAACGCAATTGCAGATGAAACCGGCGCTGGTCGCGTTTCCGGGTACGGGTGAAGTGATGGCTTTTTATGAGACCACCGATGCGAATCATACTCCGCATGGACTGGCCGGTCAGTTGATCAGTGCCGCCGGGGACCGTCCCTGGGGATATCACGGCGTTACGTTTGTCCCGATGGGCGAATTGAGCCCCTGCAACATCCTCGCTTTCCCGCTGAATGACGGAGCGATCGTGGTCTACCGTGAATTCGCTCCCGGCAGCACCACCGGCACGGTCATCAAGGCGTTCCGCGTGGATCACGACGGCACTATGGTCTGGCCGAACTCGCCGACAGACGTGTGCGCGGTTCCCAGCGAAAAAAGCTGCATGTCGGGGAGCATGAACGGCCTCGGACAGGTGATCGTGGCGTGGACGGACATGCGCGTGGACGCCAGCGGCGACCTCTATCTGCAGAACATCAATCCCGACGGCACGCTCGGCGACTACACTCCCGAAGCGGCCGACGACCGTATGGCATCACGCAGCGACGAGTTCGCGCTGAAGACCAACTATCCGAATCCGTTCAATGCCGTCACGCGGATTGCCTTCGCCCTGCCGCGATCGGTTCCCGTCGAGCTGGTCGTTTACAACCTGATCGGCCAGGAAGTCGCGCGACTGGTGGACGGTCCGATGGCGGCAGGCGAGCACGAGCTGCTATTCGACGGTGCGGGTCTGGCCAGTGGAACCTATGTCTACCGGCTCACCACGAACGATTTCACTGCGCAGCGAACGATGATCCTCACCAAGTAGAGCAGCGGTTCGCGCGAAAACAAGGGGCGCGCCGAAAGGTGCGCCCCTTGTCAATTTCTCACGGGAGCAGGTATCAAAACGACCACTTGATCCTCGCCATGAGCATCTCCCCCGCGTCTCCGAACTCCGTATATTCGTCTCCCCCGAAGATCAGTCCCGCGCCCACCACGTCGAGATTCGTGATAACCGACCAACTCACCGTCGGCCCCGCGTACCATGAAAGATCATAGGGATTAAGGATCCCCGCCACGCTCGCCCGAACCAGCGGCGATAAATCCTGCGCGACCTCTCCGAACAGCGACAGCCGCGCCGGAGTCAAGTCTCCCTTCAGAAACGCGAAGACCTGCCGGACGCCTCCCGCCTTGTCGGTGGTCCCATGCTCGTTGTACAGCACCTCGCCGTGCAGATAGAGCGAACTGGGAAACGTGTAATCGCCGGAGATCGCCGCCGTTAGATTATCTTTGTGCTCCTCGATGAAAGAGAAAAACGGTGGAAACATAAAACGCCATCCGCTTCCCGCGCGCAGCATCGTGTACAGAATCTCGCCGCGGAATCCTCCGCCGCGAATGTGTCCGGCCCATGCGAATCCCGCCACGGTTGTCGGTCCCCGCCGACCGGCCAAAACGATCCAATCGTATTCCCAGCGGTTCACCTTCAGCCGCGCCGCCGCCACGCTGCTGTCGGCTTTCTCCTGCGGGGCGAAGGCCGCGTCGAGAACCGAGTTCGGCCCGAGGTACCATTCCGCCCGCACCGCGTCGGCGCCCGGTTTCTCCTCGTTGTCGAAATCGAACGGCGAAGATGGATTGAAGACATCGGTCGGATTCCACACCCAATTGGTTCCCCACGCCACTCGCTGCCGTCCCGCTGTAAACGTCAACGGCCCCGGCTCCCATTGCAACCACAAGCGATCCACGCTCCCCGTCCATATCGCATGATCGCTCTCCGAAAACGTTCGCGAAAGACGAAAATACGGCTGAAGGTGGGACGAGATATCCGCCTGCTGCCGCATTTCCTGTGCTGACTCGCCGGTGAATATCCGCGTCTTGAGTTCGGCTCCGATCCGCAGGCGGGAAGCCGGATACAATCTTCCATTCAGTCGGGCGTGAAGAATATTGTCGAAGCGTCGCTCGCCCGTGTCAGAAAGATACGGCGGCGGCTTCCAGTAGATGGGAGTCTCACGCACGTAGCCGCGCAGCGAATAGTCCGGCCGCCATTCCGCTCTCGCGGATATTACGCACATGAGCAGAATGACCGCGGCGCGCAGAAAGTTCACGCCACCGCCTCTTTCACCGATTCGTCGGACGCGACCCGCCCGTCTTCCAGTGTAATCACCCGCCGCGCCCGCTTCATCACTCGCGGATCGTGCGTCGAAAACAGGAAAGTCATTCCATGCTCGCGATTCAATCTCTCCATGATGTCCAGAAGATTTTCCGCCGAGGCCGAGTCGAGATTGGCGGTCGGTTCATCGGCCAGAACATACGACGGCATCGAGGCCAAAGCCCGCGCCACCGCCACCCGCTGCTGCTGCCCGCCCGAAAGCTCACTGGGCCGCCGGTCCATTTCCGCATCGAGACCCACCGAATGAAGAAGCTCCTCGGCGCGCGCCTCGCGCTCGACTTTCGGCCGCTTCTGCAGGAGCATAATGAACTCCACGTTCTCCCGCGCCGTCAAAACCGGAATCAGGTTGAAGGCCTGAAAGACGAAGCCGATATGATGAAGACGGAATCCGATCAGTTCTCCGGCTCGCATCGTGGCCACATCGCGCTCATTCACCACCACGCTGCCCGAGGTCGGCTTGTCCAGTCCGCCGAGAATGTTCAAGAGCGTCGTCTTGCCCGAGCCGGACGGGCCCACAATAGCCGCGAATTCGCCCTGCTCGATGGACAGCGTGACTTCGTGCAGCGCCGTGACGGGCACGCCGTTGTCTTCGTAGGTTTTGGTGATTTTGTCGGTTCGAATAACCGCCATGTCAAACTCCCTTGTCAGTAGGTGCGAATCGCGTTCACCGGATTCAACCGCATCGCCTTTATCCCCGGATAGATCGCGGCGAACAACGCGGTAAGAGTCACCAGTATGATGATGGTCGGATATTCGGCCAGCGGAAGTGATGGATAGAGAATCGCGCTCATTCCGAACATCTCGAAACCGCCCGCAACGAAGCTGAGGTCAATTCCCACCTTGCCGATGATCTCAATTGTCGCGGCTCCCATTCCAATGCCAATGAATGCGCCCAGAGTCGTAAGAAAGATCGTCTCCAAGAGGATCATCAGAAAGATCTGCGCGTGGTTCATCCCGAGGGCAATGACGACTCCCAGCTCACGTACGCGCTCCAGAACTCCCATGAGCATCGTGTTGGTGATTCCGAACACCAGCGCTAGTAGGATAGTAATCAGGAAAATGTACACCCACTGCCGCGTCATGTCGTTCATCGCGCCCATCTCAGGTTCCAATTGCCTCCACGTCGCCACTTCCAGATTGGGAAACTGCCGTTGCAAAGCAGCCTGCAGATCGTCGAGTCGTTTGACGTCGCTTCCCAGCACGGCAATTTCGTGGAATTCGCCGTTCATCTCGAACGTGTGATCCAGGTCTTCGCGCAGCGCGAAGATCATTCGCTTGTCGAACTCGGTGGACACGGTCTTATAGATGCCGACCACCCGGAACGCTCCCCCCGCGATCGAGCCGTCCGCCGCCTGTGCCGTGAGCACGATCTTGTTCCCCACCTTCACTCCGAGTTTTTCGGCCAGCTTCCGCCCGATCACCACCGGATTGCGCGCCTTTGACGCGAAGTAGTCACCTTCAATGATCTGCGTATGAATGCTCGTTACGGCGGCTTCATTCTCGGGAGAGATTCCCATCATCACTACTCCCGTGCCAGTCAGCGGCGAGCTGGCCATACCGGCCACCACTGCGCGCCCCGTCGCTTTGCGAACGTTCGGCTCATTCCGCACCGCCCGCAGAACCTCTTCGCCCTTCGGAATAACGTTTCCGATTTCCATGTGGGCACGGAAGTCGGGATGATGGATCTGCAAATCGGACGTACGAAGCTCGATAGTGGAACTCACCATCTGCTCGACCATACCGAACGACAGCGCCGACGAGAACAGTCCCGCCCACAAGCCGAACGCAATCGCCGCCAGAATGACCGCGCTGCGTTTCTTGTTGCGCCAAACGTTGCGCCACGCAATAGACCAGATCATATTGGGCTATACCGGTAAATTCTCCGTTGTGGCTCTCCTGAGCCGCAAAGGCACGTCCTTGTCGCAGCGGCGAATCTCCCGATTCGCCCCGTTCAATGTTGCCGAAATGTTGCCGAGGGGTGACTCTGGAGAGTCACCACCGGGAGAAGAAGGGTATTTCGTAGGGGCGCATGGCGATGCGCCCGCTCCATGCCAAGTCGGGTTAAGCGCTCAATATCTTTTCCTGAGGAACATTTCGCTGCGCGCAACCCGGCCGGAACTATCCCGTCCGCAGTGCCGTCACCGGATCGAGCCGCGACACCCGCCACAGTGGATACAGCGAGGTTATCAGAGCAATGACGAGTACGGACAATGCCTGCCAGAGAAAAATCGAAGGGTCAGTCGCAAACGGCATAATCGGATCGAATCCCCACTCGAGCATGCTCTGCGCCATTTCTCCGCCTAATACGATCGGATGGTAATAGAGATAGAGAATAATCGGAATCCCCGCAATCACTCCGGCCAGCGCGCCCACCAGTGAAAGCAGAATGCTCTCGACCACCATGATTCCTCGCAGCACGCCCCGTTTCATGCCGACCGCCATCAGCATTCCGAATTCGCGCGTGCGTTCGAGGGTCATCATCAGGATCGTGCCCAGAATCCCGAATCCGATCACCATGTAGATGATGATCAGCATAATAATTCCGCTGGCGTTGTCGGTTTGGATGTACTCCACCAGTTCGGGCAGCATATCCCGCCACGAGAGCACGTCGTAACTCTCGCCGAGCTTGTCCTTCAGCGCGCTCATCACTGTCGGCAAGCGCTCCTCGCGCTCGATCATCACCGCCAGCGAAGTCAGCCGGTCTTCCGCCGCGAAAAAGTACTGGGCTTCGGACAAAGCCATGAACACCATGATTGAATTCAGCTCGGGAACGGGAAACTTCACCGTTCCGAGAACGACGAATTTCCCGGCCGCCGTCACCGCATGATAGCCCTGCCCGAGCAGAATCACCGTATCGCCGATGCCGACTCTAAGGTGTTTGGCCAGACCCTCAGCCAGAAGAACTCCCTTGTCCTCGGAGCGAAGATAACGGCCTTTCTCCACGCGCTCCTGCAGACCGGTCAAGAGATTTTCGCTCACCGGGTCCGTTCCGATCACCATCACTCCGTCCGTCACGTCTCCGCACGATGCCAGCGCGAACGATTCCAACCGGGGAGCGATCTGCGTCACGTATTCCGTCTTCGCAATCGCTCTTAGCAGCGAATCCGAAGCCACGTAGCTGCGGTCAATAGACTGGTTCTCATAATAGCCGGGCGCGTGCACCTGAACGTAGCCGGTGAAGAACGACACCATGTTGTTGATCGAGTGCCGGTAGAAACCGATCTGCATCGAGCGCGTGAGCAGCGCGATGATGACCGCGAACACAACAGACGCGATGGAGATCAGGCTCCGCTTCTTGTTGCGCCAGATGTTGCGCCAGGCCAGTTTCAGATAAAGTCCCATAATGAAAAGAGTCTTCTTGCGCAGTGGCGAATCTCCAGATTCGCCCAAACATGCTCGTTCCCGAACTTGCTACCGTACCCGTTTCATGTTCTGCTCGGAGAAAAACGAATCATCGAGCGGTTTGTCCCACTCCGCCGAATGATAAACGATTTCCGTGTATTGGTTGGGCTTGTCGGCGGGGATCATGCGGAATATCGTCGGGATCACGCGTCCACCGAGGTCCTTGATGTCGGAGAGAATCATCGTATTGATGAGTTCGCCCTGCTCATCGTAGTATTCGGCCAGGAGTTCCAGTTCGTCCTTCTTCGTGATCCACAGAAAAACCTTGTCCCACACCACGGCCGCATCGGGATTGGGCACCATCTCGATTTTCCAGCACTCCCGCCCAGCGAGCACCGTATCCCCCGCGATGGCGTGTGTGTAATCGTGGACGATGGAGGACTCCTTCACCAGATCGTCGTTGGTGAAGTCCGAGCCCATCCACGACTGCATCATCATCGAAGGCGGAATCTTGATGACCTTTTCCACCGCCGGGACCCAGTTCCACACTTCGTTCTTCCGCTTGAGAAACGTGCTTCCCTGGTCGCGGGCCGGAGCGGTGATGAGAATCAGCGAATAGTCGTAGCCTTTCGACCAGCTTTTCATCGTGACTTCCCGCGACCAGTCGGGCCGCACCACCGTCATCGTCATTTCCGAGTAGGCGGTGGTTCCGCGCATCCGCTCATCGGCCCGCCGCACGATTTCCGTCGCGTCTTGCGCGAGAGCGGTGTAGGCCAACGACAATAAGAAGAGGCCAACAAGGATTCTGATAGGAGAGTTTTTCACGATGGATTCCTGAGACCGTTTAGAATGAAGGCTTTCACCTCGGCCGCCAGCGCCGGTTCTTCGAGTGGTCCCGGCTGCCCGGTGATTCGCGGAACGAGAAACGAGGTGGTGTCGAGAAACGTGTAGATCATTTCGGTTTCTATTTCCGGATTCACCGGCCGAAACTCGCCGCGCTGAATGCCCAACTTAAGAATCTCCCGTAAAACCAGAAACGTCGGCCACACCTTCCATTCCTCGGACAGCGAACCAAACGCCAGCAGGATATCCTGATCGGAGAGTACCATGCGAAAGATCTGCCGTTGCCGCGCGAGATCGAAGTAGGCTTCGATAAAGTCATCCAACTGCCGCGCCGCTGCCTTGTCCGGCGATGAAGTGGCTCGCCACCTGTCCACGATTTCATCGGCAGCGTGCATCGTCAGCCGCGCCACCAAGTCCGCCTTGTCCTTGAACAGCTCATAGAAGGTCCGCTTCGAGGCCCCCGCCGCGCGGCAGATCTCCTCGACCGTGGTCTTCCGGTATCCATAGCGAACCAACAGCGGCTCTGCAGCTTGAAAGAACTTCCGCCGCCGCTCGCTGGCAGAGCCATCGTCGGGAGCCAGTTCGTTTGATGTCCGGGCGATCATTCTTTGGCTGTGGGGAACATGCTTGGATAGAGGAGGGGCGTGTCAGAAAAACGAGATTCGTATCATCGTTTAATAGACGCAACACAGTCCTGATTGTTCCCCTGCGCAGAAATCGGTTTATTCACAGAAATCATTATAAAACAAATGTAAAGGAGGGAATAAAAAAAGACAAGGCCCCGATCTCTTGCGAGAAATCGGGGCCAGGAGAGGAGAAAGCGAGACCGGTTACGGAGCTACCGTTACCACCGGGCAGTTGACCGTGGCCACGCCCTCAGCCAGTGTCATCGCCGACATCGCACTCGACCAGTCGCTCACCGCGTCGAAGTCCATGTTGTCATAGACGTCCACGTCCCACAGCGGCGAATAGCTGGCATCGCCGGGTAGAGTCTGAACCACGTTATGCGTCTGATCCGTGCCCATTTCCGTGCGGAAACCCGAAGGCGGTCCGCCGCCTGTCTGGTCAGGATTGATGTTGAACGTGACCAGAATTTCCGAGAGCGGCACCATTCCGCTGGGATCAGTCATCAGCGGATGCTCTTCAAAGGTGAAATACTTGACCACAAATCCTTCATACCAGCCGCGGTGAAGCTGATTGGATTCTCCGGCATAGCGCAGGCTGGCGGTCGAGCCGTCGGGAACCACCGGACAATTGACCAATGTCGTGGTCGGTTCGATGGCGTAGCCCTCGGCCATGATCTGGTCGTAGCCGGTGAGGGTGTTGGCAACATAGTTCGCCGGAACCGTCACTTTATGCACGCGCCAGAAATCGTTATATCCTGCGTCGCCCGGAATCACGTCAATGATGTTGAGCTGACTGGCCACCGGAGAGGTCTCGCCGGTGCGGAACAGCACGTAGATGGGAGCGGGCGAGGTGGGCTGAACGTCTAAGTTGTAGTACTGGACGGAATGACCGCTCGGTCCTAAGCCGCGCGTGATGAACGGTGCGCCGGCGTCGAAGTTGATCGGTGCGTTGGGAGCCGGCAGCATCGGATTATCGCTGCGGCGAAAAAGATGTGCGGCCGCGTCGCTGAAGCGATCCACGCTCACCACCGGAGCGAAATCAGGATTTACCGCTCGCCGGTCGCCGACGCTAACCACCGGGCAATTCACCAGCGCCACTCCTGTCGCCAGGAAGTCCGCCAGCTCGGCAGAGGGCCAGTTGTAGACGGCGTTGAAATCCATGTTGTCATAGACGTCCACGTGCCACAGCGGTGAATATCCCACGTCGCCGGGAAGCGTCTGCAGCACGTTATGAGTTTGCGCCGTTCCCGCTTCGGTTCGGAATCCCGAGGCCGGACCGCCGCCCGATTGATCGGGATTGATGTTGAACGTCACCGAAATGTCCGAGATCGGAACCAACCCGCCCCCGGTGGTCATCAGAGCATGCTCTTCAAAGGTGAAGTATTTGACCACCATGTCGCGGTACCATCCGCGAGCTAATGCAGATGCGCCGCCGCCGTGACGCATGTTCGCGGTCGAGCCGTCAGGAACCACCGGACAATTGACAATCGTGGTGGTGGCTTCAATGGTATAACCCTGAGCGACGATGTCCGCAAAACTCGATACCGAGTTGACCACGTAGTCAGCCGGGACCGTAACCTTGTGCACCCGCCAGAAATCGCTATAGCCGGCGTCGCCCGGAATCACGTCAATCACGTTCAATTGTCCGGCCACCGGACTGGATTCGCCGGAACGGAAAAACGCGTAGATGGGCGCGGGCAATGCGGACTGAACGTCGAAATTGTAATAGCGAACTTCCTCTCCGTCCGGACCCAGTCCGGTCGTGATAAACGGAGCACCTTGATCAAAGTGGATCGCTGCGTTCGGACCGGGCAGACCCGGATTTTCGCTCCGCTTCATCAGGTTCGCCGCCGCATCGCTGAAGCGGTCAATGGCCACCACCGAGGTGTTGTCGGGATCGCGGCCCATTGGAGTGTTGGGGCCGGTGGGGGAATCATCGTCATCGCTGCAGCCGGCCAGAAAAACAAGGAACAGAACAGGTACGATCAGTGCGAGGATGGGAAATCGCTTAGCCATGAAGCCTCCAGTTCGTTACAGATTGTTATTGCAGGGATTACTCTTCGCTGAGGGGATAGCTTCGCGCTCGTCTCGAATTGACAGGACGAACAAACGAACTAAATATTACACAACCGATCTAATTAAAAAGATCCCTCTGGACTGATTCCAGACGGATCTATTAAGAAAAGCTGTTTCGAGCGTGATGTTTGTTTCGTGGTAGGGTGTTTTTTATTGGACTTACGTATCCACATTACACCCATTTACGCAGAAAGGCGGATTGCTACAAATCGGCAAGCGGAGGCTTGTTCGCAACTGGTATATGATCAGAGGAAATCTGCAGGCCGAGCGAGCATGCGGTTTTTCGCAACAGAACGAGGTCCGCCTCGATGCGTTGTGCGAGCGCGCGTACATGGTCCAACTCACTGCATTTGGCCGCCTGCTCCGCCTCCGCCGCCGTCGTGCGCAATTGGTTTGCACTCACCATCCCCGCCGCTCCCTTCATGCTGTGGGCGACCTTGCGGGCCAGTTCCGAGTTTTCCGCCGCCACCGCTTCGCGAAGAGCGGTGAGTTGATCTGGCACATGCTCGAAGAACATTCCCAGGACCTCGCGCAGCCTTGTCTCGTCGTGGCTCATTCGCTCGCGCAGTGCGGAAAGATCGAGAATCTCATCGCTTGGGACTACCGCCTCGCGAGCGTCTTCCTTTTCCTCATCTCGGGGAACCCACCGATCCAGCACCCGCTCGAGGTCTTGCGGATCGAACGGCTTGGATACGTAGTCACTCATTCCCGCCGCCAGACAGCGCTCGCGATCCCCCTTCATGGCATGAGCCGTGATTGCCACAATGGGAATCTAATGATCCAGAACGTCGGTTTGCGGGTCACGGATTCGCTTCGTTGCCGCAAAACCGTCCATCAGCGGCATTTGCACGTCCATGAGCACCAAATCATACCGCGATTTGCGAAGCGCCTTCAGGGCTTCGACACCGTCCTCCACCACCTGTACGTGGCAGCTCAAGCGTTCCAGCATCGCCATTGCCACCTTCTGATTGATAATGTTGTCCTCGGCGAGCAGCACCCGCCGTTCCGGACGTTTCGTTCGAGCCTGAAGAGCCTGCGAGATGAGCTGACGCGCCGGCGAAGTGCCCGTCGGCGAAGGAAGACCGAACAATGCCGACAACCGCGCCAACACCTGCGACCGCCGGATCGGTTTGGTCACGTAGCCGTCAAAGGCATATTCATCGAGCTCGCCGGCCTTCTCGCGACGATGCAAGGGAATCGCGGCAATCCGTTTCGTTCGCTCGCGCAGAAATGCTCGGGTTTGCTCGTCGCTTCGCTGAGTGGTCTCCCAGTCGGCGATAATCACGTCGAAAGGTGCGCCCTCCTCGGCCGATGTCAAAAAGAGACTTTTCGCTCCCTCCGCATCGGTAGCCAGCCATCGGCAACCGCAACCCTCCAAGAGAGCCGTTAGCGCCTCGCGGCTGGGAGCGTGGTCGTCCACCACCAGCACGTATTTGCCGCGGATCGGCGCACAATCCGCGCCCGCTTCGACCGCAACGCCGCTCGCCAGAGGCACATCGAACCAGAACCTGGATCCCGAATTCGTCTTGCTCTCCACGCCGATTTCGCCGCCCATGAGCTCGATGATCCGCTTGCAGATCGTCAGTCCCAGTCCCGTCCCCCCATAGCGACGGGTGGTGGACGCATCGGCCTGCGTGAACGGCTCGAAGATTGTGCGCAGTTTCGACAGGGGAATTCCAATGCCGGTGTCGCTCACGGAGAACCGGATCGGAACATGAGCGTCGCCGGCCGCCTCGGCCTTCACGCGAACGACAATCTCGCCGCGTTCGGTGAATTTGGTGGCATTGTCCACCAGATTCACCAGAACCTGCCGGAGCCGGGCGGGATCCCCCACCAACCTTCGCGGGACGTCGGGTTCGATGATGCAGGCGTAGTGAAGCCCTTTCTCCAGAGCGCGCAAAGCAATCGAGTCGTTGGTTTCGTCCAGGAGCTCATCCAGATCGAATTCCTCCGCCTCCAGCGTGATTTTACCCGCCTCGATCTTCGAGAAATCGAGAATGTCGTTGATGATCGCGAGCAGCGCTTTAGCGCTGCTGCGGATCGTGCGGCTGTAGCTCTGCTGTTCGGGATCGAGATCCGTTTCCAGCAGCAGCGCGCACATGCCGATGACGCCATTCATCGGAGTGCGGATTTCGTGGCTCATGTTGGCTAAGAACTCGCTCTTGGCCGCCGTCGCCATCTCCGCCTTGAGTGCCATGTGGTTGGCCCGCGCAATCGCCTGCTCGAGTTGCTGATTGACCTCCTCGAGTTCCCGGCGCGCGGTCTCGGCAACGTCACGGGCCGTCTGCAATTCGTCTTCGATCCGCCGCCGGTCCGAGATGTCACGGAACACCCCGAACGTGCTGACGGGATTGCCGTTCTGGTCGTAGTTGGGACGGGCCGTTACGATGAGTGTGCGGTGTTCGCCGTCGGGCCGAACGATTTCCAGCTCGTAGCTGTTGGCAACACCACTGCGTCGTCGGGCCGACTCCACTTGAATCCGCTCGGATTCCTCCTCCATCAGGAAATCACGCAGGCAGCGCCCCACCAGCGTCCCCGTCGGGATTCCGAAGATCTGTTCGGCGGCCGGATTGGCAAACAGAAACGTCTCATTCCAGTCGGTGATGCCGATTCCTTCCCCCTGATTCTCGACGAGCGTGCGATACCATTCTTCACTGCGCTGCAGTTCCTCCTCGGCCTTCATGCGATCGGTGATGTCCCGCAGTACGACTAACGCCTCGCCTTCTCCGTACGGTGCCAGTCTTGCCTCGAAACAAGCCTCGCCGGTCGGCAGCGACAGCGTGAACTCCAAGCCCACCGGAATGCGCCCGGCAAGCACTTTACGGATCGCTTTCTCCACAAGAGCGGCCGGACCGGCCGGCAGGATCTCGGCGATGTGGCGGCCCGCCACCCGATCGCCAATCAGAATCCCCTGCCCCGGCCACGCATAATGATCCTCGACCGTTCCGTCCATCCGCACGCGAAACACCACGTCTGGAATCGTCTGTGGAAACTCCTCCGGTTCCACGCATCGCTGACTGAGCTTCTGCTCGAACGCCGTCAAGTCCGTTACGTCAATGATGATTCCGATCAGTTCTTTGACGGTTCCGTCCGCCCCCGCGAAAGTGGACTTGTTCAGAATCACCTGACGACGGAGCCCGCTGGCCGCGATGATCTCCGATTCATACACCTGTGCTCCGCCTGCCCGAAGCGATTCGCCGTCCATCCGGGGATGTTGTTCCGCCAGCTCGGGCAATCCCAGATCGTGAGCCGTCCATCCCAGTATCTCCACCCGCGGACGCCCCAACAGCTCGGAAAACGCTGGATTGCACAGGCGGAAGACCTGCTTTGCATCCAAGATGTAGGCCGGGCTGGCGATCGCCGACAGGGCTCCTTCCACCATCCGGCGGCATTCGGAGTCATCACTTTCGCAGAGCTCGAGCTTCCGCGAAAGTTCGTGGAGGGTGTGGAGAACGGACACCAGATCGGGAACGGATTGGTAGAGATCGTTCATGGGGATTCCGAAACGGCTTCTCGGGTTCCGCCGGAATGACCGGCGGGTCGGCTATCCTGCTGATTGCTGCAAATACCGTCCCACTCGCCGAGGCTCACGCTACAATCATGATTTCAAACCGATGCAACGAAAAACGTGCGGACCTCGATATTCGAGATCCGCACAGAGATTGGAAATCAACGCCCGTGAGGACGAATCTGTACTCATTCCGGTGGGTCGGCTACTTTCAGAACGGCAATGGTTGCACCCCATCCGGCGGCATCCGTGGCCAGGCCGAACGACATCACCTCCGGCATCTTCCGCAGCGTGGCATGAACCGTCTCCCGCAAGGCTCCGATCCCTTTGCCGTGAATGATCCGCACCTCCAAAATTCCCCGCTCCCGGCAGGCCGCCAGATAGTCCTGCACCACCCCCTTCACGTCCCGCGGATGGAACGTGTGCAGGTCAAGGGTCCCGTCTATCGGAAGTTCAATCGCGTCATCTTCGTCCATACCGCAATATAGCATCCTGTACCCAGCCCGGCAAGTACCCTCCCCTCGCTTCCCCCTCGATTAGGCAGCCGGCTCGGCCCCGTTGCTTTCCTTGTAAATAATTGGTATCTTTGACGGATAGCTTCCCGATCCGGAGGAGGCAGCAGCATCGCAAGGAGACATCTGAATGGCAGTTACAGTCACCGGAAAGAATCTCAAGGTTGAAGACGTCGTCGGCGTCGCCCGCGACGGCGAACGCGTCGAACTCCATCCCGAGGCCGTCGAACGCATCCGGGTCGGTCGCGCGTTCCTCGATAAAAAAGTGGCCGCCCGCGAGGTCATGTACGGAGTGAACACCGGCATCGGCGAGCTCTCCGAAGTAATCCTGAACGACGAACAAACCCGCGATTTCCAGCGCTATCTGATCTATAACCACGCCGCCGGAATCGGCGAACCGATGCCCCTCCCGTGGGTGCGCGGGGCGATGCTGGCTCGCATCAACGTCCACGCCAACGGTTTTTCCGCGTGTCGTCCCGAAATCACCCAATGCTACGTGGACATGCTCAACAAGGGCATGACTCCCGTGGTGTGCAACAAGGGCAGCGTGGGCGCGTGCGGCGATCTGGCTCCCATGTCGCAGATCGCGCTCTCGCTGATGGGCGAGGGCGAGTCGTTCTATCAGGGCGAGCGCATGGCCACTCGCGCCGCGCTTGCCAAAGCCGGAATCACTCCTCCCGGCCTCGAAGTTCGCGACGGACTCTCCGCCATCAACGGCAGCAATTTCATGTGCGCGGTGGGCTGTCTGATCGTTCACGACGTCGAACTCTGGCTCAAACAATCTGATATCGTCGCGGCCATGACCCTCGAAGCGTTGCTTGCCAATATGAAACCGTATGACACGCGACTTCACGAGCTGCGCGGCTTCCGCGGTGCGGTCACCAGTGCGGCCAACATCCGCCAGATGATCGCCGGCAGCGATCTCACCACCGGCAAGATGAAGGTGAAAGTGCAGGACGCGTATAGTATGCGTTCCACCCCGCAGGTCGTGGGCGCGGCCCGCGATCAGCTCCGCTGGACGCGCGAGCAACTCGAAATCGAACTCAACGGCATCGGCGATAATCCGATCTTCCTGCCCCACGACAACGTGGTTCTCTCAGGCGCGAATTTCCAGGGTTCGCCGATCAGTGTTCCCTTAGACATGCTGGGCGCGTGCATCACGATGGTCAGCGTGCTCTCCGAGCGTCGCTTGAATCGTCTTCTCCATCCGGCCCTCAGCGTCGGCCTGCCCGCTTTCCTTACCAAAGGCGCGGGCATGTATTCGGGGCATATGCTCAGTCAGTACACCGCCGACATGCTGATCGTCGAGCAGCGGATTCTCTCGGCTCCCGCCAGCATTCAGAGCATTCCCGCCGCCGCCGATCAGGAAGACTTCGTGAGTATGGGCTGGAACACCGCTCTGAAAACGCAGCAAATTCTTGACAATGCCTACGGAGTGCTCGCCATCGAGTTTATCGGCGCCGCGCAGGCGCTCGACTTCCGCGATTTCCAGCCCGGTCAGGGCACGCAGGCCGCCCACAAAGCCGTCCGCTCCGTCGTCGAACACCTCGACATAGACCGCCCCCTCTTCCCCGACCACAACAACATGCGAGAAGCCGTCAAAAACCTCGTCGTTCTCAAAGCCGTTGAAGCAGCGATCGGCGAGTTGGGCACGTACTGAAAAAGGGATGAGGACGGAGGGATGAGGGATGAACCGGAAGCGATGAGTGATGAATCACCGAGGGTAGTGCCGCACGGCCGTGCGCTTTCCGTCTTCCCCCATTAGAATAAAGGGGGATAGAGGGATTCGAGTCGTAGCGCCGCATGGAAGTCGATCAATTGAAATTTA
>JAHJDG010000150.1 GCA_018812265.1 bacterium
GCGATCTTGCCCGTTCCCTTGGTATCGGCGAGCACCGAAACCGGTTCCGGCTCGCCGATGGCATAGGCGAGTTGCACCATGCACTCGTCGGCCAGTCCCGCCGCCACTACGTTTTTCGCAATCCAGCGCGCGGCATAGGCGGCGCTGCGATCCACCTTCGTCGGATCTTTGCCCGAGAATGCGCCGCCGCCGTGTGGAACCCATCCGCCGTAGGTATCCACGATGATTTTGCGGCCGGTCAAACCGGCGTCCGCCTTGGGGCCGCCTTCGACGAATTTGCCGGTGGGATTCACGAATATGCGACAGTCGGACGTAATGAGACGATCGGGGATGGCGAAGGGAAGGATTTCGCGCTTGACGTCATGCAGGATATCTTCCTGAGTTGCCTCTTCGTCATGCTGGCACGAGACCACAATCGTCTCCACCTTGGTCGGCACGTTGTTCTCGTAGCGCACCGAAACCTGCGCCTTGCCGTCGGGACGGAGATAGGAGAGGATTCCCTTCTTGCGGCATTCGGCCAGCCGCCACGTCAATTTATGGGCGAGCACGATCGGCAACGGCATCAGTTCTTCGGTCTGCCGGCAGGCGTAGCCGAACATCATTCCCTGATCACCGGCGCCGCCCCGGTCCACGCCCATGCTGATGTCGGGGCTTTGCTTGTTGATGGCCGTGATCACCGAGCAGGAATCGCCGTCGAAGCCGTACGCACCGTCTTTGTAGCCGATGCTCTTGATCACGCCGCGAACGAGGGAGGGAATATCCACCCAGGTCTCAGTCTTGATTTCTCCCCCCACCAGAACCAGTCCCGTCGAAACGAACGTCTCGCAGGCAACGCGTCCCATCGGGTCATCCCGTATGACCGCGTCCAATACGGCATCGGAAATCTGATCGCAGATCTTGTCGGGATGGCCTTCGGTCACTGATTCACTCGAAAAAACGAAGTTGCTCATTGTCCTCTCTATGAGGGCGAAAGTTCCCGGCCCGCCTGTCACTCGCCCGTGATGACGCGCGGCTATTTACGTATTTCGATTTTTGTCCGAAAAGGGAGCGGTTTTCAGTCGGCGGCGGGACCGGAGGCGATTTCGCTGGAATCGCCGAGGTTGTACCGCAGGAAGTGCCCCGTGATGCACGAGTTGTTGCCGACCAGCGATCCGGTCACGAGCGCGCTCTCCACGCGCGCGCCTTCACCGAGCACGCTGTCCTGCACCATCGCGTCGCGCACTACGGCTCCCGCGCCGATGGTCGCGTAGGGTCCGACGATCGCCCGTTCCAAAACGGCGTCGGGATGGATGTACACCGGCGGGACGATCAGCGCGCCGTCGCGGCGTTCCTGCTTGCCGGTGTTCAGGGTATCGAGAAGATGACGGTTCGTTGCCAACAGCGTTTCCGGCTTGCCGCAGTCGAACCAATCGCTCACCGGAAACGTGGTGATCGCTTCGCCGTGCTCGATCATCAGTTGCAGAGCATCGGTCAGTTGATACTCGCCGCGGGTGGTCAGCTTGCGCTCGAACAGCAGGTCAATACACTTCCGTAACAGCGGCGCATTGCGAATCAGGTAGATGCCGACGATGACCAGATTCGACTTCGGCACTTCCGGCTTCTCCACGAGCCGGGAGACGCGTCCGTTGTCGGTGGTTTCGACGACTCCGAACCGCCGCGCGTCCTCGACCGTGCGCACTCCGATGCTGGTGGTCTGGCAGTCCCGAATGACGCTCTTGATGTCGGTCTCGAAGATCGTATCTCCGAGAATAACCAACACCTCCTTATCATCGTGTTTCAATCCCAGCGAAACGGCGTCGGCCAGGCCCTTGGGTTCGGTCTGGACGACAAACTCGCAGGGAATCGAATAGTTCTTGCGAATGTAAGCCTCGATGAGGTCACCCATTTGGCCGACGACGGGGGTTACTTCGGTGACTCCGGAGGCCACCAGGTTATCCAGAATGTGGCCGAGGATCGGCTTTCCCGCCACATTCAGGAGGACCTTCGGCTGGGTGAACGTGTGAGGGCGAAGTCGCGAGCCGACGCCCGCAACGGGGATGATGGCTTTCAAGGCGGTCGCTTTCCGTGGAGTTGAATAGCGTTAGGAATAGAAGACAATGAGTTTAGTGAAAATTAATCTATCTTTCAAGTGCTCAGACCGGAGTTCTTAAGACGTGTGATAATAGGGATTTCCATCGGATTCAAAGCCTTAAGCAGCGCCAAATAGACCGGGGCGGCGTCGAGCAGCAGCATCGCGCGCAAACCCACCGCGAGGCGAGCCTCCAAACTCTCGCCGACTTCTGCCGCCCCGATCGTCAGATGTTGGATACCCAAATCATCAAAGAGACCCCGCAGGCCGGATCGCGGATCGGTGAAATTCGCGCCCAAGTGCCAGTCACCGAGGAAGATCACCAACGGGGGTGGCAAGAGCTGACCGAGGAATCCCAAGGCCTCGACTTCGTTGTGAGCCAGCTCGGGCAACTCAGCGGCATGTGACCAGACCTTGGCGTTCTCCGCGAGTTGCGCCCGGAAACGTAGCGCCACAGCGGGCATAAGCAGTCCATCCGCCGAGTAAAGGACGGGCGTCCGGTCAATCAGTTTCGCGGCCAAATCCAGAGCCGGATTGCGGCCGGGATCGAATTGCCGGTAGTCCTCCCCATCGGTCTCCAGTTTTCCGCACAGTTCCATATAGTCCGCAAGCGCAACGCTATAGATGCGTTCGAAGATCGCGAACATGGCTCCCAGCACAAATCCCACCGCGGCGCGGGGCGGGTAGCCGGAGGGAATACTCACATGCGGCACTCCCGTCTTGACCGCCAGTTCTTTGAGCCTCCCGCCGCTGCTCAGGGCCAGCCAGATCCGCCACGGCTCGGTTTCCTCGAAGGCGCGCACGGTCTCGACGGTGTTTCCGGAGTAGCTGCAAATCAGCCGCTTCGCCTGCGCCGCTCGCGGATAGCGCTGGACGGAGATTCGCAAGGGCAACGTGGGAGGCTCGAAACCGAATCCCTGCAATAAATCACCCGCCACCGCGCTCCCGCCGAGACCCACCCATTCCAGTTCCGCGATCCGTTCCAGCGCGTGCGCCTCTATAAACTCGCGGCCGATGCGAAGTCCGGTGAGAATCTGCTGCGGCAGTTCGAGCGTCTTGCCCAGCATGTCACCCGGATCGAGCGAACGCACGCGCTCAGAAGTGAGGTTGATGTGTTTGATGGGCATTTTTGCGATTTCATCCTCCCCCCTTGGAACAAGAGGGGACAGAGGGGGGCTTATCGTTACGAAAGCGCACAGCCGTGCGGCACTACGAAAATTCACTCCCTACGTGAACCAGATCGGCAGGTCGGCCAGACGTGTCTTAAGCTGTTTGGTGAGATAGGCGGTGATCTCGGCCGCGGTCGAGTATCGCAGCGCACGCGATGCGATCCGCCGGCAGTCGCTGAGGGGCATCGTGCGTATAACCTTCTTGATCTCGGGAATCACCGTGCTGGACGTGGAGATTTCGTCAATTCCCAGTCCGACCAGCAGCGGCGTAGCCAGGAGATTTCCGCCGAGTTCCCCGCAAATCGCCACCGGTTTTCCCGCCTTGTGCGCGGCCTTGACGGTGGACTGAATCATGCGGATCACGCCCGGATGGAAACTGCGATAGTAACTCGCCACGATCTCGTTTCCGCGGTCCGCCGCCACCGCATACTGAATGAGATCGTTGGTGCCGATCGAGAGAAAATCGCATTCTTCGGCAATCCTGTCGGCCATCGCCACCGCCGACGGCAGCTCGATCATCGTTCCCACCTTGATTTGATGATCGTGGGGAATTCGCTCGCGCTCCAGTTCGGCCATCGCCTCAGCCAGTACCGCCTTGGCTTCTCGCAGCTCCTCAAGTCCGGAGATGAACGGAAACATAATCCGCACGTTGCCCCGGCTCGATGCGCGCAGAATCGCCCGGAGTTGCGCCCGGAACAAATCGCGACGTGAGAGAGAAACGCGAATCGCGCGATAGCCGAGAAACGGATTTCGCTCCTGCCGCAGATTGATCGAACCGTGCAGCTTGTCGCCGCCCAGATCGAACGTGCGGATCACCAGCGGATGCGGAGCCATCACCTCGGCCGCCTTGTCATAGGTGTCGAACTGCTCGTCCTCTGAGGGCGCCGTGTCACGTGTCAGGAACAGGAACTCACTGCGAAAGAGTCCGACGCCGCGTCCGCCGTGAGCCAGCACCGACTCGGCCTCGAACGGCAGTTCGATGTTTCCCCAAAGATGAATCTCGTGACCGTCGGGGGTGACGGCCGGGAGATCCTTGAGGTTTTCAAGAGAACTCAGGAACGTCTGAAAGCGATCTTGTTTCGCCCGGTACTCCGTCAGAGTGTCCGACCGGGGATGAACGATGATCTTGCCGGAGTTGCCGTTAAGAACGATGGCGTCGCCGCTCCGGACGAGCGACGTGAGATTTCCCAGACCCACCACGGCGGGAATGTCGAGCGAGCGCGCGACAATCGCGGTATGCGACGTCAGTCCGCCCGTATCGGCGGCCAGTCCGCGAATGAGCTGCCGGTCAATGTGCAGCGTGTCGGTGGGCGACAGATCGGGAGCCACCAGAATCACCGGCTCGGTCGGTTTCTCCGGCACCACGTCGCCCTCGCCGCGCAGAAACCGCAGCAGCCGGTTGCGCACGTCCCGAATATCCGCCGCCCGCTCGCGAAACAGTTCGCCCGACTGGTGCTGCATCATCTCCATGTTGTGGCCGAGCACGTCGCAAACGATGAAGTCCACGGCGAACTGCTCTCGACTTACGCGCGAACTCACCTGCTCATGGAACACCGAGTCTTCGAGAATCATCAGATGGGCGTCGAAAATCTTTCCCACGGCGATACCGGCAATGGCCAACGCCCGTTCGCGCGAGCGCTCAATAGCCGCGCGGGTTTCCGCCAGAGCCTTCGCGAAGCGTTCGAGTTCCGCTTTCACTTCCGAGGGAGCGATCTTGCGCGGAGCAATCGTCGGCTTCTCGGGAATCAACAGGTGAACGCGGCCGATGGAGATTCCCGGCGATGCCGGAATTCCCCGCAGCATCACTTCAGCGGCCGTCGCCTTCGATGGCATGGCAGCAACCGGACTATTCTTCATGGAACTTGTTCTCGATGAGTTCCGTCAGTTCGGCACAAAGCTGTTCTTCGTCTTCGCCAATGCACTCCATCTCGAGCTTCGCTCCATATCCTGCGGCCAGCATCATAACGCCCATGATGCTCTTGGCGTTCACGCGCATTCCGTCGCGGATCAGGTACACGTCGGCCTTGAACTTGGCGGCGATTTTGGTGAACTGTGCGGCCGGGCGGATATGCAGCCCGAGCCGGTTCATGAGTACGAATTCTTTCTGAATCACGTTCGATTTGTCATCGGCTGAGTATCCAGGAAATGAGCAATGGCAGAAGAAGCGCCGCCAGCAAAGCGAGAATCAGCGTCCACAAAAAGTTCCGTTGCCGCTTGACTCCGGCCAACATCAGGCAAAAGGCAATGGCCGCTTGAGCGATATGCATCGCGCCCTCGGATGCGGTA
>JAHJDG010000151.1 GCA_018812265.1 bacterium
AACCTAGAATGGGGCGTACGCGATGATCCCGACCGCTGTCGGGCGTTGGGTCTCTTCATTCTGGGTTCCTGCAATCGTAACGATTGCCTGGCTTACGATCCCCACTACATCTATATGAACGCTCCCGCCGGGGATTACTGGATTATCGTGGACGGTCGCGACAACTCGACGATCGCGTATACTCTGACGATTCACTGCGGAGACAATCCGCTGCCCGTCGAGCTGACCTCCTTCGATGCGGTGAGCGAAGAAAACGGCGTACACCTGCGCTGGACCGTTGCCAGCGAGCTCGACAATGACGGTTTCGAGATTCAGCGTTCGAACGCCGACAGCGAGGATTGGGTCATCATCGGTTATGTTCGCGGCCGGGGCACGGTGTCCAGCAGCGCCACCTACAACTTCGTGGACGTGGACGTGGTTGCTTCCAGGTCCTACACGTATCGCTTGCTGTCGGTGGGCGTTAACGGCGAACAAGAGACGCTTGGTCTTGTTTCCGCGACTTACACTTCGGCCGAGCCAAGTGTTGCCTCGGAATTCCGGTTCCTCGGCAATTATCCGAATCCTTTCAATCCAAGCACCTTGCTGCGGTTCGAAACGGCCGAGGCGAGCGAGATCGCCATAGAGGTCTTTGACGTGCAGGGAAGACTCGTGAGCCGGCTGTTGTCGGGGGTTGTTGCGGCCGGAGTACATGAAGTGTCTTTCCATGCGGATGGACTTCCGTCCGGGCTCTATCTGGCCAGATTGCGCGCGGGTTCAAACTCTGACCTTCTGAAAATGATTCTCCTGAAATAAGATGGCCGATTCCACCGACCGGAACGCAACGCGCGAGGCTGGACAGTCTCGCGCGTTGCGTATTCGTTGAGTGCCGGTCGTTGCGGCTTCATGACCAGTCCTTCGGCTTGAACGAGATTCTGACATCGGGCCGAAGAAAATACAGGATGACCTCTGCGACTTCTTCGCCGGTGACGGAAGACAGCGCCTGGGCATATGCGATGAGCTGATGTTGGTAGTGTTTCGCGCGCACAGTGCATTCGAAAGGCGAAACTGCATCCGTCTTGAAGTCCACAATGATCCATCCGTCATCCTCGCGGAATGCGAGATCACTGGTTCCTTCGATGATTCGATCATTCAGGCAGGCGGAGAAGGTAAGCTCGCGTACGCAGCGGCGTGCATGGGGCAGTCGAGACGTAAACAGGTCTGAGGCGAGCGCTCGGCGGACCAGCTCCGCTCCTGTGGCTCGATCCGGCGCCGAAACAGAGAACTCTTCGGCCGTCCCCGAGATGAGCTCGTCGAGGTCTTCGCCGCCGGGCAAGGCAACCCGTTCCAGGAGACGGTGGACGAATAATCCGAATTGTGCTACGTCGGTTTCGGCGATTCTCGCGCTCGTATTTTGTGCCGGCACCCGTACCGGCGCATGTGCACTGGGACGAATGAATGTGCCGGTATGATCCAGCAAATTAACCGCGACTCTTTGACGCGTTGTCCATATTTGCCGATGCTTACGGGCCGCAGTCGCGACGGATTCCTCGATCCCGACCAGTTCGATCACAAGACTTTCCTGCACAGAGACCGAAAGATCGAGCGAACTCGTGTCAATAACGGTGAATCCATCATTGGATGTTTCCAACTCAGTCGTAGGTGCCGTTGGATAGCGGGACGCCAGCACGTCGTGCAGCCAGCGTGGCGAACTGCGTGCCTCCGGCGATATCCAACCGAGCGGCAAGACCAGCAGGTCGCGGGCCCGTGTCATGGCTACGTAGAGTTGTCGCAAGGATTCGTTACGCTGACGATCGGAGTCATCGTCCGCGGCAACGACGTAGCCGGTTGTCTCTCCGGCCGGAATGCGAAGCTCGATGGATTTGCGGGTGCGATCTATCACTACGGGAGAACGGTTCTTTGTAAAATCATGGCGGAGATGAAACAGAATGACCACCGGGAACTCCAGACCCTTGGCCTTGTGAAACGTCATCAGCCGAACCGCATCCGTGTCTTCTTCCGTGATAGACTCATCCTCGCCGAGACGCAATTCCTCGAGACGTTCGAGCCATTGTACCAGACGATGAAAAGAAAAACTCCCCGACGCTTCGAGCGCGCGAGCCAAATCGAGAATCTTGAGTAAGTTGGCAACGCGATTCCCGCCGCGCGGCTTCAAGGCGAACACCTGCAAGCCGGTGGTCTCCTTGAAAAGAAGAGTCAGAATTTCCGAAGGAGTGCGATGGCAGCGGTAATCATGAAACCGGCGAAGCAGGGCGAAGCTCCGTTCAAGATGCGGTTCCGATGACGTGGCGCTTGTGTAGTCGAAATGTCCACCGTGAAGACGATGCCGGAGTAGCTCCTCGTCGCTACAGGCAAAAAACGGAGAGCGGATCGCTCCGATGACGCTCACTCCGTCGTGCGGGTTGTCAATGGCGGCCAAAACGACGCGCAGCGCCTGTATCTCCACCCGCCGGGCAAGATCGCGCTCGCCCGTAACCTCGAACGGAATATCTCTCGACCGAAGCGCAGCCTCCAGCTCGGCAAGGTGGCTGGTAGTCGGGTAGAGAACGGCAATGTCTCGAAAAGAAACGGCTGAATCACTGTTCCGGTTATCGAGATGATCCGGCGAAAGCACAAGACGGCGGATGTACTCGGCCACGCAGGCAGCCTCGGCAGTGGACAGTTCGGCCGAGGCAATTCCCTCATGGAGCAGAGTGGAAGGCGGTGGCAGCGCATGAACGCGAGGGCTGGAATAGCGGGAGGGGCGATGAGGTTCCATGTCCGCGTACTCTGGCTCGTAGCGGTTTGGATGTCCCATCATCAATTCAGAGAAAAGCGCATTCACTTCCGAAATCAGGCCGGGCTCACTGCGGAAGTTGGCACGAATCACAAGCACTTCGCCTTCACAGGAGATTTTCTCGCGTACGCGTCCGTAAAGATCCAGATCGGCGCGGCGGAAACGATAAATAGATTGCTTCGGATCACCGACGAGAAACAGTTTGCCCTCATCGAGTTCCACGTCCTGCCAGTTGGCAGCGAAGCGACCGGGCTTTTCGGAGAGGAAAAAGACAACCTCGGCTTGCAGAGGATCGGTATCCTGAAACTCATCCACCAGAATGTACGCGTAGCGCGCTTTGAACCATTCTCGAGCGGCGCGGCTGTCGCGCAGCATGTCACGCGCCCGCATCAGAAGATCATCAAAGTCAAGCAAGCCCTGATCGAGCAAATCAGCGGCGCAACGACGGACGCCGTTCTTCAACCACTCGATGAGCCCGGCGGCGCGCTGGCTCATTATGGCGCAATGCACATCTATTTTGTGCTGAAAGAACAGGTTGAAAAGGTCTTGCGCTTGCTCCAATGTTTCTCTTGACGTCCAAGCCTGACGCTTTCCGGCTTTTCGTTTGGATAACGAAATATCAGACAGTCGAGACATCAGTGTTTCCGGAGACCAGGAGTCAAGCGATTCCGCCCATCCAAGAATTGAAGACAATTTGCAGGCGAGAAGATCGGCCGGATCGAGACACTGCTTCAGAATGTCGGCGATATCGCGTACGACCTGCTGAAAAGCTTCGATACATCCTGCAAGGTACTGTGGATCGGCGTGGACAGGTTGCAGAAGCTGCAGATCGTCGCGGTGATTGTAGAGTTTCTCGAAAAGCGAATGAAGACTTGTCGCGCGCCGGTCACTACTGATGCGCATGCCTTGCCGCAGGAAAGCGGAGACTTCGGGCAGATCCTTCTCAAACTCCTCGGACAGCCAGTGTTCCCACCCCTCGCCGCGAGCCGTCTGAGCGGACATCTCGTCCAGCATAACAAAATCAGGATCAATTCCCGCTTCAACGGGAAGCTGACGGATTAGATCGCGGCAGAACGAGTGAATGGTGCCGACGGGCATAACTTCAAGGTCGCGAAGCGCCAGACGACAGCGTTCCGCGGCCTCACCGGTCTCGGTCGCACGATACTCGAGCACACTTTTCAGCTTCGTCTTCAACTCGCCGGCCGCCTTTTCGGTGAAGGTAATGGCGACGACGTTGGACAGGCGACAAAGAGTGGTTTCGACGATGGTGAGAATGCGCGATACGAGCAGCGTCGTCTTGCCGGTGCCGGCGGCGGCTTCGACAAGGTAGGTCATCGAGAGATCGCGGGCCGCTTTCTCTCGCTCGGTTGCATCCACAAGAGGTGTGGTCGGAATCGAACTCACGCCACCTGCTCCTGCATCGCACGAAACGAAGCGGTTTCCGTCGCGGGTTCCTTCCACTTAAACGTCAGTCGTCCCGAACCGCAGGCGGTGCGTACCGGACAATGTGAGCATCGTTGTTCGTCGGGAATGGGGAAGTAGCGGCCGTCTTGTATTCCGCCATGAATTGTGGTGACGGCAAGCATAAATTCCACACGACCGTCCCGCCAGTCGTCTTCCGTGTAGCGTACACTCTTGTATTTGCCTTCTGGTGAGAGATAGCGATACTCGGCGACGGGGACCCGCGAGCAAAGAAGCATTTCAGCCGCGAGACGGTAGAGCGGAAGTTGAAGAGCGCGTCCGCTGCAAAGTCGGCCATTTGCCAGTCCTGTGGATTGATGGCCGCTCTTGTAGTCAATGACGCGAGCAGGACCGTCGGGATCCACGTCTATACGATCAATGCGACCGCGGAAGGCGATCTCTCGACCGTCACCCAGCACAATAGCAAGTGGCGTATCGTTCGATGGTGGCGAACCGCCCGGCATTCCGTAGCGAATCTCAAAATGAGCGGGAACGTATCGGGTTTCCTCGGTGCGCTCCTGAGACACGTAATTTAAAAGCACCGATAGGATTCTCCTTTTTTCGATGTTCCACAAAAGCGGCGGTCCCGGCAGGTTCTCGCGGGCGAAGCGGCGAAATACGCGCTCGGCAATCTCATGCAAGCGCTCGTCAGCATCATGCTGGAGCGGCAGTCGTCCGGAGTCACGCTCCGAGCGGTAGAAATGTTCAAGAATATCATGCATGATATACCCGCGTTCCAGCGGGGACAGTTCGCGGACGTCCGAAGGTTCCTCAAGTTTCTCTACACCCAATACGTGAAGCATGAAGAACTGAAACGGGCAGCTCGCATAGCGCTCGAAACGGGTGGCCGACATGACGGGCGAGACCAGGTTCCAGTGCGCAGCAAGTTCTTGCCGGAGCGAAGCGTCCTCCATGAGTCCGTCGTAACGTGAGAACTCGTACCGTCGGAAACGATATTCTTCGGCTTCGATGGCGCGCGTGAAGAACGGACGATCAACGAGCAGATCGGCAATCGGTGCGTTCGTATGATGTTTCAATGCTTCACCAAGACGTGCGATATCATATTGGAGTTCGGTGGTCGCGCCTTGCGAGCTACTCATATGAAGTCTGTCCGCAGCGATGTAGCGCCCGAAGGAGGTTTCGCGTATCAGACGATCCAGTCGCTCATAATCCGTAGGAATTCCGGTTAGGACCTCAGCCGCATTCAGCAAAAAGGAGGAGGCGAGCCGTTGCCGGCTCTGACCGGCTTCCCTTCGAGGGTACGACAAAACAACTCTGCGTCGGGCTGATGAAAGAGCGGAATGAAAAAGAAATCGCTCGCGGTCGGGCTCGCGCTCGCGCGTGGGAAGTGAAAGAATATGCAGCTTATCGAGATTGCGGCGATCCTCATCGAGTAGCAGTGGATCCTGAGCCGCGCCATGAGGGATCTCCTTTTCCACGACTCCGGGAACAAGCACTTCATCGAATAAGACTCCGAGCGCGGAAGTGTACGTCACAACCGTCGGTTCATGCTCCTGAAAGCGATCTTTGTATTCGGCGTGCGCGGACAGGATCGAACAAACGGCGGCGGCGAAATGCTCCGCCAAGGGAGCGTCACGAAGAATATCCAGCGCATCCACCTGTCGAAGCTGCTCGGCGATTTCAGTCGCGTCCTCGTCGGCATCTATCAGTTCGGAAAAGAGCGTCCACAAAGCGCGTGTTCGTTCCGTCCAGGTTCTTTTCGCATTGAGAGATCGAACCTCAGCGAAAAGTCGTGCGAGAAAATCGCTCATTCGATCCAGCGATGAAATACGCCCGCTTCCCGCTGCGGTATCTCCATCATCATGCTCGGCGAGTTCCTGCTCGCGGGTGAGTTGATTACGCAAGCGACGAAGGGCATCCGCCCACGTCGCTTCACCAGACGAGATTCCGGCGAGCAAACTGAAGTGATTCCACTCGGCGGCGGGAAGGGGAGTATTATCGCCGCCGAAAGACACGGGGAAACGGACGGGCGAACTCAGAAGGAACTCCATGACTTCGGTGCGACGGAACTCTTTGTTCAGAAGCGGAATGAACAGGCGGAGAGCGGGTCCCGCAACGGTATCGCCGAGCGCTCGACCGACATATCCGGTCACGCCCGTGCGAGCCAGTTCGTCCCGTAAAAGGCGGGTGTAAGGTTCCGATTCGCGAAGCAAAATTCCGATTCGACGGCGGGGAACGTCTTGTGACAGGGGCGAGTAGAGGACTTCTCGGAGAATTTCTTCGGTTTCGCGCTCGCGGCTGGGAGCGGAGAGAATGAGCAGGCTGCGGTCTTCCTCGGCGGCTTCTTTCTCAAGCGGAGTCGGCTCTTCGAAAAGTTTCTCTCGGGTCCGTGTCAGCGCAGGAGCGTCGGCGATTGGCTGAGGAGCGAGCGGTTGGTCAGGGAATCCGAGTTGAGTAAAATATTGATATAGAGGTTTGACCCACGCGTGGGTGGCGTCGGGGCGGTAGGGAAGATAGACGGCGCACTCGCGATCACGGATGACTCGCTCAACGAAGCGTCGTTCGAGAACGGTCAGGTCGTGCAATCCGTAGAGGATGATCGGTGTGCGCGGATCCGGTTCGGCGTACTGGGCTGCAAGTTCGAGAAGGTCGTGGGAGTCCGCGAGCTTATTATCTCGCATGAGCCTATCGAGCGCGTCCCAGACACTCAGGATGTCGGTCAGCTTGAGTTGCAGAGTCTCGTGGATCGGCGAGCGGAGCTTCCGGACGGCGCGATGAACTTGTTCATGGGTGATTCCCGCGCCGCGCATCTCACCCAATGTTCGCCACAGCGCGCGATGGAATCCGGGCCGGTGGGCGATCTTGTTGAAGTAGCGCAGCCGCCCGCAGTGCTCGATGGCGGTGAGCATCAGCGGGCCGCGGGCTACGTCGGGCAGCGGGTGGAGATCGCGTTCGCGGATCAGTGGCGAGGTCACGTGGCGGACGAGCTCTCCCAGTGTCCAGAACCGCACGTTCGCGTGACTGCCGCCGTCGCGGGCGAGGTCACGCCGCAGCGCCAGCCGCAAGAGCTTGCCGCTCACCACCACGTCGAGCGGCGCGAGGGGATCACTCTTCCGCTGCGCGCTGACCTCGGCGATGAACTTGGCCTGCAGTTCGGGGAAGTTGCCGGTGTAGAGAAGGCGCGTCACAAGATCATCCGTGTTTGAAGCGGCGGCGGACGGCGAAGATGAGCATGGTGACCAGAACGGCGGTCAGAATCACTTGCAGGCTGGCGATGGCGGTAACCTGTAATTCGTAGGGCTTGTCCGCAATCTCGGTGGCCAGCCAGGCGCGGTTGAGAGCGATCACACGCAGCGCGGCAATCGTGCCGTGGGTTGGCCATGACCATGACGCAGCGGGCAACACGCCGCCATATGCGGTCAGTTCATAGAGTCCGGCGAAACCGGCGGTCATGGTCAGAGTCCAGACCGCGGGCAGCAGGATCGAGCCGCCGTAGAGCGTGACGTAGCGGTAGACGGCCACCAGCGAGCAATATCGTTTGAGGCCGAGCATGACGGTTTTCAGAATGCTCAGAACGGCGCGGCCCGCCCAAGTCTTGCCGAATCGTTCGCGGCGGGTGTACCATTTCGATTTCTCGGGGAAATCATTCGTAATGAACTTCCAGAGTCGCTGCCCGATCCACGATTGATTGGGTGCGGAAAGTCTGCGCATCTCGAACGTGCCGCGGTCGAAGTCGTTGGCGGCGGTGTGGTTGAAATCTTCGCGGAAGCGGCGGGCGAGCT
>JAHJDG010000152.1 GCA_018812265.1 bacterium
CGTATGATCTGCAGGCCGATTGCCTGTGGGGGTGGCAACGCCCGAACCAACGTTGGCCACAGGTACTGGCCTTTCTCAAAGGGGTTCGCCGTCGTTACCCCGCTCATATCCGGCTCTACATCATCTTGGACAACCGCAAGAGCCACAAGACGAAAGACGTGCTCAGATGGGTTCGCCAACACAACATCCGGCTGATGTTCACACCGAACTATTGTTCCTGGCTTAACCCCATCGAGTGCCAGTTCACGTCGCTGCGCAAGTTCGCTCTAAGCACGCGCTACTTCGAAAACCACACCCAACAGGGCTGCGCGATTCAAGCCTATATGCGTTACCGGAATCGCGCGAAGCTGACTCAGAAAGTCCGACATCGAGACATGCGAGTCAACTTTCTGTTGGTCGGCACTAGGATATGTTGTGATCGTTATTCCGCATCGTGATCTTTTCGCCCGGGGAGCTATGACGAATCACTTCTACCGCCTGGGGCACTTCCTGCTTGACAGAGATGAAGTGGACAAAATACGGAGTGCGACGGATTGGTTCAGCGTGAAATGAACTGACGATACATATCCTAAACCATTCAGACAACAATACACCGAAAACCCTCAAGCATCTACATCATGAGCCGGACCATTGCGAAAGATGAAAGATTTCGCTATACTATATCAATTGACCGGCTTTCTATCCCTTTTTGGCAGCGGTGCCGGAGCTGGAAAATTCTGCGTACAGTTCACAGGGGATCCTGCAATGCTATTATCTCACCTCTCGCGTCGATCAAGACCTTGCCAATCCCGACTCTTGACACAGATTTACCTTTCCAAAGATGACCATCGAGAATCCATGCGATCTTTGCTGTTTACCTTGAAATACTCAGTGAAACCAATGCCGATGAAATCCTTTCCAGTCATGTGCCGCATTCGTACGGGTGTGGCATGCGCCGTTTTATGCACGCTTGTCTTACTTTTCCATTCACCCGTCTTTGCAGTTGTCGGTGTCGAGACGACTGCCGTCGACTCCGTCGACTGGTCGCGAATCACATGGGATGTGAAGCCATATGCCATTGATAAAACCGATGGTGGAGGCGCCACTCATGTTTGCCAGACTGACGCGACGCTCTTTCAATTCGATGATGATGGAAATCGCAGCAAATATGTAGCGAATGCTCAGTGGCGTGTCAATATATTTCATGACTCGTTCAGCTTGCACATTGCTATTTATCCTGCGGGATGTGAGGAAAGACCGAGTCATAAGCTTGAGATCGGCGCAAGGGTGACGCTCTATGGAGGTGAATTCGAGGATGGAACTCGATCCAAGACCTGCGTAATCGCTTTCAATCCAAATGACAGAACTAGATTAGAATGCGTATATAGAATCAAACCGAATACTGACATTGCCTCGCAGTTCTCATCAGCCATTTACGATGCATACACTCAAGAAAAAGAGCGCTATTTGGCAGCCGCTATGATAAGATATCCTCGCCCAAGCCCGGTAATGTATTCTGTCCCTCGCTGGGGTTGGGCAGGTGCAGGCATCAGACACTTGGGGAGAGAAGGCGAAGTGGCACACTTCTATGTTCTCACTGGTAGCATTCCCTTCAGCGCGCGCACAGTTATCAGCAGATGGTTTGCAGGGGCCGAAGTGCTGGAGGGATACTATTTCATGGACCTTGATTACAGTTATACCTTGGCATCAAACCCATCAGAGCCTACAACCTTTCGAAATCATTTGCTGAGTTGGGTTCCCTTGTGGGTGGGATACAATGCACTGGCGTCGAAATCGCTCACGGTTGATTTCATTGTGAAATTTCACCCCTGTGCGGCTTACCAGTTTGTACGGAAAAAAGAGACGAGTTCGGGTTCCGGTGAACATGTGTCCAAAAACATTTTTCGTAGCGTCTTTGAAACCAGCATTGAATCCTCACTGTGGCTGCGAAATGTCAAGACGGCAAGCACGGCCGAGCATCGTAAGCAATGGAATATACGGCTGTCACTATCTTACTTTCGCCAATTGGGGAGTGATGAAGAACTTGTCGGAAGAGACCAGCGCACATGGCCGAAGTTGGATGGACTAAGCATAGGCATTTCCCTGAATGGGGATCTGCTTCGGAGTCGCATATATTTTTCGCCGCGCAAGGAAAAAGAGTGGCAGAGACTGGTCGCAGCAGAGGCTGAGCGCATCGAACGCGCTGAATCACGGCCATGTGAGGTAGTATTCTCCAAAGGCCCAACGCTCGACGAGTCCTATGGATTACTCCAGAATGGAATCTTGGATGCACTGGAGAGAGTAACACTACCTTTTGAAGTGACCAATAACGGTCCTGGCCCCGCCTTCGGTCCCTCGCTGGTGGTTTCCATTACACCATCTTCGATTCAAGTGAAGAACCCGTCCTTCGCCAGCGAGCGATTGGAATCCGGCGAGAAGCGCAGCGGCAAGGTAGATATCGAGATTCCCAAAGACATCGAGGATGATGATGCCGTGGTTAGCTTCCAAATCACGGAAGCGCGCGGCTATCATTCGGCGGAAAAGAAACTAACCATCCGCGCAGCCAAGCTCATTCCCTGTGAACTGAAACTGGTGGATTTCAAATGGTCGGATGGCGAGACGGGAACCGCGCGTGGCAATGGAGATGGAATCGTGCAAAACGGGGAGACCATCGAGTGCCAGGCCTTCATTCGTAATGATGGCAAGGGCCCGGCCACACTCTGCAATGCGACACTGCGAAGTAGTGACTCACAAGTTCTGCTCGATCGTTCCCTCTCGGAG
>JAHJDG010000153.1 GCA_018812265.1 bacterium
CGCCAAGGCGGCGCTTGACCGCTGGGGCTACGGTTTGAGCAGCGTCCGTTTCATCTGCGGCACACAGAAAATCCACCGGCAACTCGAACAAACGATAGCGCGTTTTCTCGGAATGGACGATGCGATCCTCTACTCCTCCTGCTTCGACGCGAACGGCGGATTGTTCGAGTCGTTGATGCACGCCGAAGACTGCGTCATCACCGATCAACTCAATCACGCCTCGATTATTGACGGGATTCGACTCTGCAAAGCCAAGCGGTACATTTACCGTCACCTGGACATGCACGATCTCGAGGATCGCTTGATCGAGGCGCAAGCGCAGCGCTTTCGATTGATCGTTACGGACGGCGTCTTCTCAATGGATGGCGACGTCGCACCGCTGGCCGAGATCTGCGCATTGGCGGAGGAGTATGATGCGCTCGTCATGGTGGACGACTCCCACGCCACCGGATTCGTCGGACCGGCGGGTCGCGGAACACACGAGCATGCGGGAGTGATGGGGCGAGTGGACATCATTTCCTCCACGCTCGGCAAAGCGCTGGGAGGAGCATCCGGCGGATTCATCGCCTCGCATCAGAAGATCGTGGACGTCTTGCGGCAGAGATCGCGACCCTATCTCTTTTCCAACACTCTTCCTCCGGTAATCGTGGCGACGGCGCTCAAGGTCATGGAAACGCTTGCCGACACGCCGGATTTGCGGGAAAAATTGGCGGACAATACGCGCTACTTCCGGAAGGCCGTCACCGTGGCCGGATTCGATGTCAAGCCGGGCGAACATCCCATCGTACCCATCATGCTCTATGAGGCGGCGCTCGCTCAGAAGATGTCGGCCCGTCTCCTCGATCACGGAATCTATGTGATCGGTTTCTTTTATCCCGTGGTTCCACAGGGTCAGGCGCGCATCCGGGTTCAGATTTCCGCCGCCCACGAGCGCGAACACCTCGATCGAGCGATCGAGGCGTTTTCGGCGGTGGGGCGTGAATTACGGATTATTTCATAGATTCCGCTTCTCGCCAATACGTCAATCGGCCCGGTCAAGTGACCGGGCCGATTCATTGTTCAGGATAATCCGAGCGGCAACGTTTCGTCCTTTCGCGCTCGAATTCGATTCGTTCGCAGAGTCGTGCGTTTTTTCGGTGGCGCCGTTCGCGGGAGCTTGGGAACTTCAATCAGAACTCCTTGCCTCCCCAAACCGCCATGCCGACCCTGCTCAACGAACTCGCGATTAATCTCGAGCAGAACAAATTTGCGTTCCTGGCGATCTCCCCGATGTCGTTCCACGTCCAGGCACGCCAAACCCGTACTTCCGGTTCCCGAAAACGGATCGAGAACGACTTCACCCGGCTCGGTACTCTTCTCGATGAGTTGCCGCAGCAGTTCCACCGGCTTCTGAGTGGCATGACGACGAAACGCCGAAGGAACGTTGTCGCACGGCAGGACGTCCGACTCCCGCGTCCCATTGAGGGCTCGTTTGCCCTTGACGGCAAACACGATCATCTCATATTGCGGCGCATAAGCGCCATCAAGATCGCCGCTCCCATGATTGTTCTTATGCCAGATGAGGCAGTTTTTGATCTTGAACCGCCGGGCGATTTGACGGTAGAACTCCGGATAGGTGTCGAACCGCGTGAAACAGTAGAAGTGCCGGTCCGGCTTCAGCACGCGATACACTTCGTCCACCCACTCTTCCAGCCATCCGAGCGCCGCATCATTGTCGAACTTGGGAAGCTTGGGCCGGGCCACGCGCCGATTCGACTGGTAGTCAATCCCATAGGGAGGATCGGTCAACACCAGGTCCACGCATTCGTCCGGCAGTTTCCGCATCTCCTCGAAGCAGTCACAGCAGATGAATGCATTGATGTAGCGATCAGGAACGTCCATGGCACCTCGGAGAGAGGGTCACTCGCATAGTCCGTCGAGTGACCCGCGGTTCTATGACTGGAACATTGCCTTGAACACGTACCCGGCCAGCCGGGGATTTTCTTTCAACCGCCGCGTTGAGTAGCCGTACCACGATTTCCCGTAGGGAATATAGACGCGGAGACGATGTCCACGCGACTGAATACGATTGCGAAGATCGTGCCGCACGCCGAGCAACATCTGGAATTCGTATCGGTCTCGCTGCAACCCATGTTTTTCGATCAGTCTCTCGGCTCGTTCCACCAACACCTCATCGTGGGTGGCGATTCCCACGTAGGCTCCTCCTGCAAACATCTGATCCAGGAGGGCCATGAAGTTGTCCCGAATCTCTTCGCGTCCCTTGAAGGCGATGGATTCGGGTTCTACGTAGATGCCCTTGCACAGGCGGAAATTCGCCGGACCGCCGCCAATCACTTTCCGCACGTCGTCCGCCGAGCGTCGTAAATATGCCTGAATCGCCACACCGACCTTGTGCTGATGCCGCAGTTCTTCGTAGATATTCAGCGTCGCGTCGGTGCGTGGCGAATCCTCCATGTCAATACGAACGAACATCCCGTGACCGGCGGCGCGTTCGATCACTCGCATTACGGTTTGCCGGACGAATTGGGGATCGAGATCCAGACCCAACGCCGTCAGCTTGACCGAGACGTTGGCGTCCAGTTTCCCGGCGGCCAGGCGGTCAATCAGGTGCTGATACTCGGCGGCGCTGGCTTCGGACTCTTCGCGTTTCGTTACGAACTCGCCCAATACGTCCACCGTGGCCATGAAGCCCAGCGAATTGAGCTCGCCAACCACCCGCACGGCGTCATTCAACGTCTCCCCCGCGATATACGGAGCCGCCACCTTCCCGACGATGAATCTGGGGACCAAAGGAAGCGAAGCGACGACCAAACGATCAAACAGGCTCATGGTTGTTCTGTCAGAAGTTGCATGTAACGGTCAATCCGATCGTCGTACCATCCGGTGACAGATCGGGCGATACGTCCAAGCGATAGAGATGCGCATCTACATACGCGTCTCCCATGGACAAGAGCGCCATTCCCGCCAGCCACCACAGAAGTCTGTTGCGGCTGTTGCGATAGAATTTCTCTTTCGTAAAATCTTCTTTGTTCTTGAATCGCATCATCTGGTCGTGCTGATGCGA
>JAHJDG010000154.1 GCA_018812265.1 bacterium
CGATCTATATGACATCGAGCATGGTTCCGGGTTTGACGTACCGCTCGATGGGGAGCACGGAGCCGACAAGGCTCCGGATGTATTCCTTCCGCTTCTCCATGGTACCGCCGTCGACCCGTATCTCGAATATCTCGGCGGTCAAACTCGTCGAACTGTTCGGCTTCCCCTTCGACGGCGGCACGCTGCTCTTCCCGCTCAGTTACATCTTCGGGGATATTCTGACCGAGGTGTACGGCTATGCCCGCGCCCGCCGCATCATCTGGCTCGGTTTCTTCGGAAACCTCCTCGCCGTCGTTACGTTCGCCGTAGTCGGCGCGCTGCCTCCCGCATCGGTTTGGCCCCACCAGGAGGCGTTCGCCACCACCCTCGGCGTCGTTCCCCGCATCGTGGCCGCCAGCTTCATCGCCTATCTGGCCGGAGAGTTTTCCAATTCGTTCGTGCTGGCCAAGATGAAGATCGCCACCCACGGCCGTTTCCTCTGGACCCGCACCATCGGTTCTACGCTCATCGGGCAGGGCGTGGATACTCTCATCTTCGTGACGCTGGCCTTCGGTGGAACGATTCCGCTGCGTGCGCTGTGGCTGATGATCGTTTTCAACTACGTGTTCAAGTGCGGAACCGAGATCGCCTTCACTCCCGTGACCTACGCGACCGTCGGTTTCCTTAAACGCCGCGAACAGGTGGACGCCTACGACACGCAGACCGCTTTCAATCCGTTTCTCTTCTTCCGACTCGGCCCGCGCGCTCAGGAACCAGAGCGGGGTTCGACACTGTAAGGTAATTTGCTCCGGCCAAACATGCAAGTGATCTCATGACGTTTTGGGAACATCTGGACGAGCTCCGACGGCGGCTCCTCTGGTCGCTGGTGGCGATTACCGTGGCCGCGATTGCCGGATTTCTGCTCTCCGACCGCGCGCTGAACTTCCTGATCGAGCCGTTTCGCGAGAACGTGGCCGGCTCGTTGGCGCTGCTCGCTCCGTCCGACGGATTCATCGTTCAGATCAAGATGGCACTCGTATTGGGAGCCGTGATCGCTTCGCCGATTGTGGCCTATGAGTTGTACGGCTTTATCGGAGTGGGTTTGAAATCCAGGGAAAAGCGTTGGCTGTGGCCGGTGGCGATGGTCGCAACGATTCTTTTCTGGGGCGGCGTGGTGTTCGCATGGCTTATTTTTCCCACCGCCATTCGGTTTCTCGGCTCGTTCGCGGGATTTGGCGTGCAGAACTTATGGTCGCTGAAGAACTACATCAGCCTCGTGCTCTTTCTGCATCTCGCGTTTGGAATCATCTTTCAGCTTCCGCTCGTCATCGGCCTGCTCATTGCCAGCGGCCTCGTGCCGTCCTCGTTCTTTCGCCGCAACCGTCGTTATGCCATCGTAACGATTTTCATCCTCGCCGCACTGGCTACTCCCACCACCGATGCCCTCACCATGATGCTGATGGTTGGTCCGCTCCTATTGCTCTACGAAGTCTCGATCTGGGTAGGGGTGATGATCGAAGGACGAAGAAGGCGACTTGCGGCAAGCACGGGCGAAGAAATCGAGGCGTAGCTGCGTAAGGCAGAGTGTTCTACGAATCCGCAGAAGTGAGCGGGCCACACCGAACGGTGTGGCCCGCCTCGCATAAGGGGCGGTGCGCCGGGAGGGCAACCGACGCACCTTGGGCAGGGGGACCGCCCCGGGCAAGAGCGGTCCCGAGCTCATTTGAGGAGTTGCAGCTTGCGCACGGCCACAAAATCTTCGCTGATCATCCGTGCGAAATACATTCCGCTGGCTGCATTATCGGCTCGCCACTGCACGCGATGCCGCCCTGCGCGACGCATCTCGTCCGCGAGGATCGCCACCTCGCGGCCCAAGACGTCGAAGATGACGATTTTCACCTCGCTGTCGCGCGGCAGCGCGAACTCGATTTGACTCGTGCTGTTGAACGGATTCGGATAGGGAGCGCTTAAGCTGTATTCGAGCGGAACCACGTCGAAACCGTTGTTAATCGCCGATCCGCCGAGAATCACGAATCGCGCGTTGCTCGTATCCCATACCGTCGTGTCGCGGAGCGAGACGACGATCAGATAGCATCCTTCCGCCGCCGGACCGGTGATCGTCCAGATCTCTTCCGAATCGTTTTCGGTCTCGACGAACAGCGTATCGAAACGGTTGACAGGCGCGCCGCGCCACAGGCCAATGCCGATTTCTCCGGCCACTCCTTCACTCCGCCAACGCAGACGAATGTTCTCGCCCACTGCGAGTGAATCGCCGCCGTTGGGCGCAACGACTTCAAGACGCGGCAGCGCGATCTGCAGCGGAGTATCGGTGGTGTCGGCGAGTTCCGGCTGGAGCGTGGCCGTCACCCGCAGCGCCACCAGATCGGCCTCGGGTCCGGTCACGGTCCACAGGATCGAGTCGGACATCACTTCGTTCGCCAACATCTCCCACGGCTGAGCGCGATCCGCAGCGGTCATCTCCACGCTCACCGGACCCGTGTAATGCGTGCGGCTCCATCGCACCCAATGTTGCTCGCCCACGTACCAGATGGTTCCGCCCTGTGTGTTGAGAATAAGCCCCGGAGCCACCACTCTGCGCGGCACCGAAACCGCCATCACCGCAGTGTCATCAAGCGCTCGCACGCGGAACCGTAGCGAATCCGTCTCCGGTCCCACAACAAGAAAGTCGAAGGACGTCGTGTCAAGCGAGTCAGCCAGGGTCTGCCAGATGCCGGTCAGCGAATCGAACGACACTTCCAATCGCACCGCTCCTTCCCCGTCAATCCACTCCCATTCGAGCGCGAGCAGGCTGCCGACCGTGTCCGTGCCCGACTCGCCCGGTGAAATAAAGATGAGCTCGGGCACATGAATCGTGAATGTCTCACTCGTGTCTGAGAGTGTGGCCAGAGCATCCTGCACGATGAGTCGCGCTTCGCTTGCCCGCGGGGGTGTCACGATCCAATCATAGGCGGTTGTGCCGACTTCCGTCATCAACGTCTCCGGCGGCTGTTCGCCCCGGATCAGCAACAAATCGAATGGCCCGTCCGTACCCAGCGCGATCCATTCGGCGCGCAAAGTATCACCCGCCGCGTAATCGGTTCTCATCTCGCTGGTGAACGCGATTCGCGGCTCAAGAATCGTTACGGCACCGGTCGTGTCGTCCAGTTCTGTGTCACCCGGAACTAACGCGCGGAAACGAGCGGCTTCCGCCTCGGGCGCAGTGACCGTCCACGCGTACGATCCGCTCCCGACTCCGCTGAAAAGCGTTTCCCACGAAGCGGTCGGTTCGCGCAGGATCGCGATGTCCGCCAGAGCCGACTCACCGAAGATGTCGAGGATGAAGGTAGTCTCTTCCCCAATAAAGAGGGTATCGTTTACGGGAACGACTCCCAGCGACAACGCGGGTTGGTAGAGAACGAAGTCGCTGCCGAGTGTGTCCGCCGCGAAGTCGTACAACAGACTCCGCACCCGCAGACGCGCCCTGCCGGTCGTGTCGCCGCTCGCCGTCCACACGAACAAAGTGTCGGCGCCCTCATAGAGTGTTTCCCAAGCGGCCGACGGATAGTGACGATTAAGTTCGAGTCGAACGAATCCGTTCACTTCATGATTGTGCCAGGCAATTCTCATCGCTGTGCCCAGCCGGTAGGCACTCTGTCCAAGAGTATGCAATGTGAGCGAAGGCTGAACGACGCGCACGCCGGTTACCGTGTCGGCTGCGTTCCATTCGGGAACCGCCACCGCAACGGCGAGATTTTCGGTTGTCTCGGACGATAGGAATTGAATCGAGTCGGCGGACGTCGTTTCCACCGCCTGCCACGCGCCCGACGGATAATTGTAGTTTACCGTGACCGTCGCTTCACCGGCAGTATGATCGCGCGACCAGCGGATCATCGTACTTTCCCCGACGATCCACCGCGTACCCGGGAGCGGTGCCGTGATACTCAGTTGCGGCTGGAACGGGCCGAGAAGTTGCACGCTATCTTGCGGCGCACCAGTGACGGCATCTTCCACAACGATCCGGCACGAGGCCGCCGCCGGAGAAGCGACGGTGAACGAGAGCGAGTTCCCCGACGTTCCGCTGCTGAGAGTCTGGGTCGTGGAACCGGCGCGGCGAAGGAGCACGCGCACCGGACCGTCGTAGGCAATTCGATTCCAGGCTGCGTTGACGTTCGCACCGATGATGAGCTCTGCATTCGCGGGGGGGGACGTGATCGCCAATGCCGCCCACTGCAGCGAGAACGGCTGCGACGTGGCCTGCCACGTGGAGTTCAGGCTGGACACAACGCGGATGCGCACCGAGTTGGCAGCGGGAGGAGTCGCGTTCCACGCCACGGAATCGCTGTCCAGGTCGAGCGCGACCTCCTCCCACACTCCGGGCGGATCCTGGCGGCTGACGAGCACGTTCACCGGGGCCGGATGATTCACTCGGGTCCAGCGAATCATGATCGGAGATCCGATGGCATACATTCCCCCTCCCGCCGGAGTCATAAGCTCGATCTTCGGCTGAAGGATCTCAAATGGTTCACTCACGGCGTTCACCGACGGATTAGCCGCGCTCTCAACTTTTAAGCGCGCGGTCGCGGCAGCCGGACCCGTCGGGATCCATTCGAAGAAATCATCGGAGAGGTTTCCGGCCACAAGCTCAGGCCAGCTCAATCCGCCGTCTCGCGACAGCCGAACGTTCACCGGCCCCTCAACGGCCGTTCGGTGCCACCGGAGTTCCGCGAGGAATCCGATAGTCACGTCGGATCTTGCGCTTCCGTCCCATAGCAGCGTTGGCACCAGCAGCGTCATGTTTTCGCCGAGGGTGTCGCCCAATGCCGGTGCAATCGTGGAAACCAACCGCAGTCGCGCGGCGTAAGTCGTTGGGCCGGTCACGGTCCAGTTGACAAACGTGTCCACCGCGCCGCTCGCAATGGTCGTCCACGCTCCCGCCGGATAATCGCGATTGATCTGCACATGAACCGGATCGGTAACGGCATGCCGGTTCCAGCGTACGCTCATCACCTCTCCCTCCACGAACGTTTCCCCGCCGAGCGGTGCCGCGAAAGAGATAACCGGCTGACTGAGCGCGAACGCTCCCGATTCGGCTTCGATCACCGAACCCGTGCTCGTACGCACTACAATGCGCGCCGCCGCTGCGGCGGGAGTCGTGGTTATCCACACCAACGAATCTCCAGCCACCGACGAAGCCAGAGTTTCCAAATCGCCACCCGGAATTCGACGCAGGAACACGTCTACCGGCGTACTCACCGCGTTGCGTATCCATCGAATCGTAAGCGCGCGACCGAGCGCATTTATGCTCCCCGCCGCTGGTGAAGTCACGGTGAGCGCAGGTTGAGCGATCACGCAATCGAAGGACGTCGTCCGGCTCACCCACGCGGCATCCACCAGCGATATTCGCAGGCGAGCCGTGGTTGATGGCGGGCCATTGACCGTCCAGGCTTGTGAACTCCCACTGCTGACTCCGATTTCCTCCCACGGACCCGTCTCACCGGATCGGGAAAGCTCAACACGTATGTCTCCCGCCGCGAATCTCCGAATCCACGAGAAGACTTCGTTCTCGCCCACCAGGAATGTGTCTCGCACGGCGGGAATAACGAAGTCAAGCTGTGGAGTTCCGATCCGAACCGCTCCGTCGGTCGTATCGCCGATGGTCGGAATCGTTGCGCTGAGCAACCGGAATCGCGACATGTCCGTCGCCGTACCGCTGGCCGTCCACGAGTAAGAGCCACCGGTTGCTCCGAGTTGCACGAGCTCCCACGTGCCCACCGGCCAGTTTCGCTTGACGTAGATGTTCACCGTGGACGGCAATCCGATGGTAGCCCAGGTGAACGTAACGGGTCGGCCGATCGCAATCGAGTCTCCCGCCACCGGCGTGGCGAGAATGACCGACTGCCGGGCGATCATGAAATTGCCATCGCTGATATCCGTGATGGACGGATTCGCGATGAGCGTCACACGCACCCGGCAGGCGGTTGCCTCAGCACCGCTGATTGTCCATGCCAGCGTGTCCGCCGTGGTCGTCACTTGCAGCACTTCCCACGTTCCACCCGGATAGTTGCGGTTCAACTCCACCTTCACCAGACCCGGCATGTTCACGCGTCCCCAGCGAATCACGTATGGCTGACCGAGGAGCAGCGTATCGCCGCCGTTGGGATTCACGATGTAGAGATCGGGAAGACGCGTGCCGAAATCACTGTCGGAGACGTCGAATACTTCAGGCCGTGCCATCATCGAAACGCGGATCCGGCCGTGCGCGAAATCACCGCTCATCGTGTAGGCCGCCGTGTTTCCCATCACGTCGGTCGCAATCGTCTCCCAAGTCCCCGACGGATAGGTGCGGTTGAGTTCCACACGCACTCCGCCCGGAACGGCGGTTCTCGTCCAACTGATCGTGATGGGAGTTCCGGGCATGAAGATTTGTCCGCCGTTCGGATATTGAACCGTCAGCACCGGCGTCACGATGGAGAAGTTCGCGTCGGTCACGTCTTCCACGATTGGATTCTGGCTGCGAACGCGCAAACGCGCCTGATTCGTCAGCGTGCTCGATACGGTCCATGAATAGCTGTCACCGGAAAGACCCGCGGCGATGGACTGCCAGCTTCCCGCCGGATAGTCGAGATTCACGTCCAAATCCACCGGACCCGCGAAGTCCGTTCGCGTCCACGATATTTCCTGACTGTTCCCGGCGCCGACCGCGCCGCCGTTGAGAGTCAGCAGCGTCAGGCTGGGCTCCAGAATACTGAACGGATCCGAGCTGTCGCCGAGCGCCGGAATCCGCGTCGAAAGAACGCGCAGGCACGCACCGCCGGAGCGCGGTGCCGTGGCCGTCCAGACGAATTCATCGGCCGTGACGCTGGAGGCGAGTTGTACCCATGTGCCGCCCGGATAATTGCGGCACAGGAACACGTTGGCGCCCGGTCCCACGTTGCTTCGCGTCCATCGTATCGTCACCGGCTGTCCCACGACGATGCTTCCTCCCACCGGAGCCGTGACCGTGAGCGCCGCATTCACGATAGCCAGATTGAAGTCCAGCGTGTCTCCTACGGTGGGATACACCTCCGACACGATGCGAATCCGCGCCGTTGAGGTCACCGCTCCGTCGGCGATCCACGCGAGCTGATCGAGCAAGGTGGTTCCCAGCAGCGTCCACGTTCCACTCGGATAATTCCGTTTCAGTTCCACCCGCACGTTGCCCGTTGCCGACGTGCTGCGCGTCCAGCGAATCAAATTGGACACACCCAGACCGAACGTATCTCCCGCCGCAGGCGAAACGAGCGTCAGGGTCGGCAGTTCGATCTCGAAATTCATGGCCGACTGACCGCTGACTCCCGGATCGCTCGTTGCGCGCACTTTAATCCGGCAGGCCGACGAGGGCAGACCGCTCACCGTCCAATCGAGGGAGTCCGAATTGAGATTCGCCGCCAGCGTTTCCCATGTACCGGACGGATACGCGCGATTGAGCAGTACGTCCACGTTGCCCGTATTGACCCGCGCCCACTTCATCCGGACGTTGGTTCCCAGTGCAAACGTCTCGCTTCCCAACGGAGAGATTAAGGTGATGCCGGTCGGCAGAATCGAGAAATTGCCGGCGCCCGTATTTTCCACACCGGGGTAGACGTCGCTGACCACCCGAACGCGCGCGGCGAACGTGAGGATTCCGGAGGCCGTCCACGGAACACTGCTGCCGCTCACGCCCGCGGCAATCGTCTCCCACGTTCCCGTCGGGTAGTTGCGGTTCAATTGCAGGCTTACGGTTTCGGGATGTCCCGTGCGAGTGAACGTGAGACTATAAGGATCTCCGATGACCAGCACTTGTCCGCCGTTGGGCCACGTTACGGCGAGCGCAGGATCCACGATGGCGAAGCCACCCGAGGTATCGCCGAATTGCGTTTGACTCTCGAACACCACGCGAATACGGGCAGTCTCGGTAACGGCTTGGGTGATTGTCCACGCGTAGCTGTTGCCGGTGAGTCCACTTGCCAGCGTGTTCCACATTCCGCCGGGATAGGCGGAATTAAGTTCCAATCGCACCGCGCCCGTAAGAGCGGATCGCGTCCACGAAACCGTTTGCGGCGTATTGCGTCTCCAGCGCTCGCCTCCCGCCGGAGAAATCAGACTGAGCGAAGGCAGAAAGATCGTGAAGTTGCCGTCCGACGTGTCGGCCAGACTCGGATCGCTCACGAGCGCGACGCGTACGCGCGCGCTATTTGAAACCGGAGATGTTACGTTCCATATCAAGGAATCGGCTGCCGTCGTGCCCAGTGTCTCCCACGATCCCGAAGGCCACGTGCGATTAACTTGCACGGTCGCGTTGCCCGGCGCCGACACCCGCGACCAGCGGATCACGTGCGGAAATCCGATCTTCAGCGTTTCACCGGTTTGTGGAGTGAGCAGCGTGATAGATTGCTGCACGATGGTGAAGTTGGCGTTCGACGTGTCGCAGATGGACGAATTCGCCGTCGAAGTCACGCGCACGCGCGCGCGGTCGGTGGCGGGGCCGCTCACCGTCCACGGCAAGCTGGATCCGCTCGCCGACGTTGACAGACTCACCCAGCTGCCCTCGGGATAGCTGCGATTCAGTTCCACTTTCACGTTTTCCGTCACGCCGAATCTCTGCCACGAGATCGTCTGTGCCGAGCTGATCGGCCAGCTCTCTCCGCCGTTGGGTAAGCTGACAAGCAACGACGGTGCGGCAATTGCAAAGTTCGCGTTCGAGGTATCGCCGACGTACGATTCTGCCGTGAGAAATACCCGTAGCCGCGCATTCTGAGTGGCCGAACCGCCGACGCTCCAACTGTAGGAACTCGCCGAAGCGACCGTCGTCAGCGTTTCCCAGCTTCCGCCGGGATAGTTGCGATTCAATTGAACCGTCACGTTTCCGGTCGCATTCGTTCGCGCAAAGGTGACGGAACTGAACGATCCCGTGTAGTAGGTCTCCCCGCCGTCGTGACTGGTCAGCGTCACCGACCGCGATACGAGTTCGAAGTTCGAGGCGGACAGATCGCTGATCGTCGTGTCCGCCGTCAGTTGTATCTTCACGCGGCAAGCGGTAGCGGCGGCTCCGGTGGCCGTCCACGCGAACGTGTCGGCCGTTGCCGAAGTCGTCAGAGTCTCCCACGCGCCACCGGGATAGCTGCGATTCAGGCGCACCGTCACGTTTCCGGAGGCGGCCGTGCGCGTCCAGCGAACCGTCAGCGGCCCGCCCAGAGTCACGGTCTCGCCGCCGTCCGGCGACGTGAGCGAGAGTGCGGGTTGCGTGATCGTGAAACCGCCGTTCGATTCGTCTTTGATATTCGGATTGCTGTTCAGACTCACCCGCATCCGCGCCGTCGAAGTTCCCGGCCCGGTTGCGCTCCAGACGTATGAACTGGTCGTGACCGTATCGGTAATCGTCTCCCAAGCCCCGCCCGGATAGTTGCGATTCACCGCCAGCGTTGCAGGCCCGTCGGCGCTCTGCCGCGTCCACTGAATCGAGGCGGGCGAACC
>JAHJDG010000155.1 GCA_018812265.1 bacterium
CCCGCCGGATCGCGCACCGCCAGTTCCGCGAGCTGCTTCCGGTCAAGTTGAATTCCGTGAGCCTTGAGTCCCGCCATAAATCGCGAGTAAGACAGCCCGTGCAGACGGGCCGCCGCATTGATCCTCGTAATCCAAAGACGGCGATAGTCCCGCTTCTTGCGGCGACGATCAATATAGGAACGATTCCATGCTTTCTCCACCGTCTCGGTCGCCGCTTTAATCAGCGTCCCGCGACGGCCGATGTAGCCCTTGGCCGCTTTGAATATCTTGTTGCGCCGCCGCCGGTCGGCGGGGCCGTTGGTTGACCGTGGCATTTTCTACACCTTCCTGATTCGAAACTCTTCTTCTACATCCCCGGCTGAATTTTTCCGCCCAGCATCCGTTGAATCTGCTTCACGTTCGCGGAGTGCACCATCTGTGTGCCTTGCAGGCTGCGCTTGCGTTTGCGGCTCTTGTGAGACAACATGTGCCGCTTGTACGCGCTATTGTACTTGAGACGGCCGCTGCCCGTCAAACGAAACCGCTTGGCGGCCGATCTCCGTGTTTTCATCTTCGGCATGTTCGTAACCGTCCTTGTGGTATGCCGGTTCGGCTATTTCCGAACCAGAATCATCGTCATCATTCGCGGACCCTCCATCCGCGGTGGAATCTCGACTTTGGCAACGTCGCCCAGCTCACTGGCGACTTTCTCCAGCATCCGCGTACCGAACTCCTGATGGGTAATCATTCGGCCGCGGAAGAGAACCGACGCTTTGACTTTCGCACCTTCCTCGATGAACTTGCGAGCCAACTTGACCTTGGTCAATAGGTCATGCTCGTCAATGGCCGGTGATAACCGAATGCCTTTGAGAACCGTGGCCTGCTGCTTGCGCCGCGCCACGCGCTCTTTCTTAGCCTGGTCATACTTGTACTTGCCGTAGTCCATGATCTTGACCACCGGCGGCTTCGCGGTCGGCGCGATCTCCACCAGGTCAAGTCCGGCTTGCCGGGCGAGTCCGAGGGCTTCCTCGGACGGCATGATGCCAAGCTGTGTGCCGTCATTGCCGATACAGCGCACTTGCGGCTCACGAATCCGCTCGTTAATGCGCGTGGGATCGGGTTTAGGTGCGGCTCTTAGTGCAGGTCCTCTGATTGCGCCCCTTTCCTAATGTGAAACCTTGTTGTGAATTTCTTCCAGCAGTCGGGCGGCCACTTGCTCGGCGGTTTGCGCGCCCAGATCGCCTTCCTTGCGGCGGCGAAGCGATACCGTCTTCGTCTCGGCTTCCCGGCCGCCGATCACCGCCATGTACGGAACCTTGTGAACTTCCGCGTCGCGAATCTTGAAACCGAGTTTCTCGTTGCGACCGTCCACGCTCGCGCGCAGCCCGCGCTCAATCAGCGAATCGGTCACCTCGCGGGCATATCCCGAATGCTCTTCCGTGATCGGCAGAATCCGAACCTGTTCCGGCGACAACCACAGCGGCAGATCGCCCGCGTAGTTCTCGATCAGAATGCCGATAAACCTTTCCAGCGAACCCAGCAGCGCGCGATGCAGCATGACCGGAGTGTGGCGGGCGCCATCCTGTCCCACGTACTCGAGCCCGAACCGTTCCGGCATCGAGAAATCGCATTGCACCGTCCCGCACTGCCATGTCCGGCCGATCGCGTCCTTGATGTGGAAGTCAATCTTCGGCCCGTAGAACGCGCCCTCGCCGGGATTGAGCTTGAACTTCACACCCATGTTCTTGAGCACGTTCTCCAGAGCAACCTCCCCTTGATCCCACATCTCGTCCGTGCCCACCCGTTTCTCGGGTCGCGTGGAAAGCTCGATCTGGAAATCCTCGAACCCGAAATCGTGGTACATGTCGAAGATGAATCGGACGACCTTGGCCGCTTCCTCTTCGATCTGATCGGGGGTCACGAAGATGTGCGCGTCGTCCTGCGTGAATACGCGCACCCGGAACAATCCGTGCAGAACTCCGCTCTTCTCGTAGCGGTGCACGATGCCGAGTTCGCAGTACTTGAGCGGAAGATCGCGGTACGACACCTGCCGGCTCTTGTACACCAGAAGATGGGCCGGGCAGTTCATTGGCTTGACCGCGTACATTTGCTCTTCCACTTCCGTGAAGTACATGTTCTCACGATAGTGGTCGTAGTGCCCACTGCGCACCCACAGCTCTTCGTTGAGAATGAGCGGAGTGCGGATTTCCTCGTAGCCGGCTTGCCGGTGTTTCTCTTTCCAGTAGTGGACGATCTCATCCCACACGATGTTCCCGCGCGGATGAAGAAACACCGCTCCCGGCGACTCCGGATGAAAGCTGAACAGATCGAGCTCGCGGCCCAGCTTGCGGTGATCACGGCGTTTGGCTTCTTCGATGCGATGCAGATACTCATCAAGCAGCTCGCGCGTCGGATAGGCCGTCGCGTAGAGCCGCTGCAGCATCTTGTTGTGTTCATCACCGCGCCAGTAGGCTCCCGCCACCGACAGCAACTTAAAATGCTTGATCCGCCCGGTCGTGTCGAGATGCGGTCCACGGCAGAGATCCACGAAATTGTCCTGCTCGTAGATCGTCAGACCCTCTTCGAGCGTCTCGATCATCTCGAGCTTGTAGCTCTCGTGCAGCCGCTGGAAAAGAGCAAGGGCCTCGTCATGGCTGAGGTCCCGCCGCTTCAGGGGAAGATTCCGCTTGGCGATCTCGGCCATCTTCGATTCGATGACCGGAAAATCTTCCTGCGTGAAAACGTGCGGCGAGTCTATGTCGTAGTAGAAGCCGTCGGCGATGGGCGGGCCGATCGCCAGTTGCGATTCCGGCCATAGCTCCTTGACGGCATGGGCCATCAGATGAGCCGCCGAATGCCAATATACAAATTTCCCCTCGGGATCGGCAAATGTGATGAATCTCAGCTCGCCGCCCGTCTCCATGGGCCGATGGAGGTCCCATATCTGTTCGTTGAGAACTGCCGCCAGCACGTTATCCTTGCGTCTCACTCGGCTATCGCAGAGAACGTCTACGGGGCGAGTTCCTTTGGGGACACGCACTTCCCGACCGTCTTCGAGTTGGAACTCTATCTCGTTCATCGTGCTGACACGCTACGCTGTCACAGCGCGGACTTACTGCATGTTTGAATCGCAATGTCCATCGCCATTCGAGTCCTACCACCCTCCTTCGTGATATAGCTGTTGGATTTCGGCGTCGCTTATAACTCGAGTATAGAATCGCACGTCATCCATGCGGCCTCGGAAAAAATGATGAGTGCTGGTATTGCAAACACTTGCCGCTAAGAAGATTTGCCGAGAATTGTTCGCAAATGATTGATTGTCGAACGGCGCCGCTGCGTCGTGGACTCCATTGATGTAGATTCGCTTGATGCCATTTGTGGCGTCGCGGACAACAGTGACGTGATTCCACGAATTAGTGTTGATGTCTTGCGCACTGGTAAGTACGCTGTCTCGGTTTGACATTCCTGTGTTGAACTGGATCTTCCCTCCATGCCCCAGTCCAACACTCCAATCCCGACTGTAGCCACAAATGTCCCGATCAACAAGAAACGATGCAAACGGCCAGTTCCCCGTGTCAACCATCGTTGTGCTAACCCAGAAACTAATGGACATACTGCCTGTGATATTGATCGAAGCAGGAAGAGGAATCGTGTCATTGGAAGCGCCGAATTCGTAGGCTTGGCTGGGAGAACCGAACCGATCCTGGACGGAAAGGGCGCCGCATACCCGGCCGTGATTGTTGTTGCCGCTTTCGTCGTTTGCGTTGCCGTTGAAGGGATAGTAAGCAACCAGACCTTGAGTTGGTGTTAGTGTGCCCGGTGTTATGCACACATAATCAACCACCATTTCACCAGAGTTGTTTGTGGTGGGCAACGGAAATCCTGGGTAGCAAGGTAATCCGGAATTCCAACAACATGATAGATCAAGCTGTTGACACACCCACAGCCCTGTAGCGATAGGGATTCCTGTTTGAGGGACGTTTGTCTCGATAACTTCTGCTTGGCATCCGTCGATGTAGAACTTCACTTCGGTCGGTGACCATTGAAAGCGATAAACGTGAAAGCCCAATGAGAGATCGTTGATCCCAAGCGTCCGAGTATCAAACCACTTCTGTGTTTTGCTCTGGTGGCTGAGCCAGCAACTGAAAAGAATCCATGTCGTAGGTTCTTCACCAAAGATTTCAATGTCGATCTCTTTGTTTACTTCATGATCATTGCCGGGCAACGGGTCCTCATCGTAATATCCAAAGAAGGTATTGACGACTCCCGATCCTTTAGCAACTTTGATTCGTGCTTCATACGTACCGTATAGAAAC
>JAHJDG010000156.1 GCA_018812265.1 bacterium
CCACCGAGCGGCCGGTGAAACGGACGGTGCGGCCGGCGCGGTCTTCGCTGCCGATGCGGTTGACGGTGGCGAAGAACGCGCGGTTTTCGAGCGCGCGCGTGACCATCGCCGCCTGACAGTAGGGCGCGACCAGATTCGAGGGATGCGCGATGAGCTGTGCGCCGCGCAGCATGAGCGTGCGAGCCGCTTCCGGATAGCGCCAGTCGAAACAGATCATCAGTCCGACCCGCGCGAAGCCGAGATCGTAGACGGGCAGTGGCAGGTTGCCCGGATCGAAGCGTTCGTGCTCGGCGTCGAAAAGATGCAGTTTGCGATAGTGGCCGATGATTTTTTCCGGTCCGGCCAGAATGCACGAATTGTAGACGTGTTCCTCGGTTCGTTCGGCCAGACCGATGACGGCGTGGGTGTCGCGCGCGGCGCAGAACTTCACCAGCCACTCGCAGGTTTCGCCGCCGGGGATCTCTTCGGCCAGCGACGCGAGCTCTGGGCGGTCGCGGAATTCGTAGCCGGTGAGTGCGAGTTCGGGCATGATCCACAGATCGGCGTGCCGGTCTTCCGCAAGCCGTTCGATCTCGCGGCGGTTGCTTTCCTTGTCTCCGAAGATGGGAGCTGTCTGGATGATTCCGAGGTGCATGAGTCAAACAATGAAGGAAGAATGATGACGGTGAAGGTGGCGGAAATCTTTTTTGACCAAACGAACTGCTTTACCTAATGAAAATGTTGAAATTCTGAAATGCCGAAACGCTGAAAAACGGGTTGGTTTCCGGTCATCGGGATGGGTGGGGAGATGCGGGTGGCGAGCTGAAGGGTTGTCTGAACAAATGTATAAGATACCGGACAGAAAGTCAAGCGTGGACAGAAAGGCGGGATCGCGGAAAATCAGAGAGTTGGATCTCGGGAGCGGGGAATAGGAGGCAGAAGAGGAAAAACTGAAAGCAGAAATCAGAAATGAGAAATCAGAAGGGAGTGTGCGGCGATTTGTCTCCGACTCTCCGAATGCAGATGTTTGTCGGTAGCCGCGGGTCTTTGACCAGCCCATGATAGTCTCACACGACAGTGTGTGGTGTAGGGGCCGATTTATCGCGCCCCTTTTCTCGCGTTACTCGCCGAGCCGGAACATATCTGGTCTCCCTCCACTTTGTGGGGGGACGGAAGGGGGAGGGCTTCTTCCTTTCTTCCCCGCCCACTAAGAAGCGCTGCAAAAAAAACGCGAGGAGTGAACCCACTCCTCGCAACATCCGTCAACTCTCAGCGGTTCCGCTTTCCGCTTCCTACTTCCCGATTCCGGCCAGCCCTTTCTTCAGATCGTCCATCGTCATGGCCGGCATGACCTCGACGTCGGCATTCAGACCCATGAAAAAGGTCTCCGCCAGCGCCGGCAACTGAGACGAATCCTCCATGTTCACGATCATCAGCGCCGAGCGATGACCGCCCTTCGGGAAGAAATACATCGCTTCCGGGTGCCACTTGGCCGCGAACGATCCCATCATCTCTCCGAGCTTCCCCGACTTCATCGCCGCATTGCCTTCCTCATGCGGAATCGTAACCTGCACTGCACATCGCATCTGACACACTCCTGATATGAAAAACCATTACATTACCAGCAAGACTCATCGGCATCGCCAATGATAAGCGTACTTGCCGATCCAACATATGCTATTATACGTCACCTTTCCCTTCCAGTTCCCGCTCTTTTCGTCGAACTCTCCCCTCACTCCTCGCCGAGCCGGGTTAAGCGACGGATGGCTTTGCAGATAGCAGAATCCTGCCCGCCCAACCCGGCCGGAATCCTTCTTCATCCCTCCTCCCTCATCCCTTCTTCATTCCCCTCTTGCTTTTCCCCCCGCCAATACGTATTTATTACAGCATGAGATCACGCCATTGCCGAGGCCGATCTCCCGATCTGACCGGAATCTCACCTACCCGTCAGAGGGCGTCTTCCAAGCCCATCGGCCCCGCCAAAACTCATACAAAAGTAGCCTGGTGTAGGCTGCACTTGTCGTTTCGGGGACGCGGCACGGCTACAACTTGCGACAACAACGCATACTTACATTGCCTGCAATTTCATTTCACAAGATACG
>JAHJDG010000157.1 GCA_018812265.1 bacterium
ATCGGCGATCCCGATCTGCCGCCGCCCGCGAGTTTCACGCGCGCGCTGCAGGAACACGCGGCTGATCCGGACGCGCATTTCTATTCCAGCTCGCGCGGCGAGGCGGGCGTGCGCAAGGCGATTACCAAGTTCTTCAAGGGCCGGTTCGGCGTGGAACTCGATCCCGATTCGCAGATTTGCGTGGTGTTGGGCGGCAAGGAAGGACTCGCGAGCTTGGGCCGCGCGTACGTGAATCCGGGAGACGTGGTGGCGGTGCCATCGCCCGCCTATCCGGTGTACGCGCAAGGCGTGGCCACGCTGTGCGACGGCAAGACGCGGGTGCTGCCCCTGAAGGCGAAGAACGGATTTCTGCCCGATCTTTCGCAGGCAAAGGGCGCGCGGATGCTGTTTTTGAACTATCCCAACAATCCGACGGGAGCGATTGCCACCGATCTGTTCTGGCAGCAGTTCGGCGATTTCTGCGACGCGCATCCCGAGACCATTGTCTGTCACGATCACGCCTACAGCGAGATGACGTTCGGCGAGTATGTTGCGCCGTCGCTTCTGGCGCGCACGCCGAATTGCGTGGAGATGCACTCGATGTCGAAGGTGTTCAACGCGACCGGTTTTCGCATCGGTTTTGCAGTCGGACGGGCCGACATAATCAGCGGAATGGTGAAGGTGAAGACGCAGATTGATTCGGGCGCGCCGCTGATGATCCAACGGGCCATGGCCGACGGGCTGGCGGCGTACCGGGGAGCCGAGCCGCCGCCGGACGTGGTCGAGATTCGCAAAGTGTATGGCGAACGGCGGGCGCTGGCCGAACGGATGCTCGAACAGATGGGAATGGACGTCACGAAGAGTCCGGCCACGTTCTACGTGTGGGCGCGGGTCGGCGAGGATGAACTGGCGTTCGTCGAGCGCGCGCTGGAGCGCGACGTAGTGGTCACGCCGGGGCGGGGATTCGGCGAGGAAGGAATCGGTTACATCCGGCTGGCGCTAACGCAGCCGATTCATCGCATCGAGGAGGCGCTGAACCGAATTGTTCTTTAAACGCTTTCAAGAGCTCATGCCGGGCCGACCGCTGATTCTCGGCCATCGCGGTGCACCACACTCGGCACCGGAAAACTCGCTCGAATCGTTCCGCATCGCGCTCGCTGCGGGCGCGGACGGAATCGAACTCGACGTGCAGATCACGGGCGACGGCGTATTAGTTGCTCATCACGACGGCAGTCTGCCGTCGGGAGAAAAACTGTCCTAATTGCCGTACAAAAAGTTGAAGCCGATTGCTGTCGCGGCCGGCTATGGATTTCCGCAACTTTCTGAAGTCTTTGAACTTGTGGCGGGGAAAGGACTTCTGAATATCGAACTGAAGCAAGCGGGCCATGAAGAGGCGGCGATCCGGCTGGCGCGCGGAATATTGCCGGTGGACAGCTTCGCCTTTTCGAGTTTCGATCCGGCTGCCGTGCGGACCTGCCGGAGAGTCGCACCCGACGTACCGGCCTTTCTCATCGTCTGGGGACCGCAGGATGGCGCGCGCGACGTGGCCGCGCTGCGCGAGCTTGACGCATCGGGAATCGCTTTCGAGAGCGGACACCTGTCCGCAGAACTCACCCGACTCTTCTGCCGCGAAAGGTTTCCCCTCTTCGTATGGACCGTAAATGACGTGTGCGAAGCGGTTCGTCTGGCCGAGTGGGGAGTAACAGGAATAATAACCGATATCCCGGCCGAACTGGTTACGGCGATGAATCCCTCCGGGAAAGGTTGACGGAATGCTGGAACGCCTTCTCAAAGACACGCAACGCCGGATGCCGCTGATCTTCGGTCATCGCGGTTCGCCGCTGTCTTCGCGTGAGAATACCGTGGAATCGTATTGCCACGCGCTGGCCGACGGAGCGGACGGAATCGAGCTCGACGTGCGCGCCACCGCCGACGGAGTGCTGGTCTGCCATCACAATCGCACCGTTCGCTTCGGGCTTCGTGTTTCCAAGATGACGTTTACCGAGCTCTATCGCTGGTACGCCAAGCGCGACCTGACCGTCGCCACGCTGCAAAGCGCGCTGGAGAAAGTGGCGGGGCGGGGGCTGGTGAACATCGAGATCAAGGTGACCGGAATCGAGCGCGAGGTGGTGGCGCTGGCCGCGCGCTACTTGCCGCCGAGCAGCTACTTCTTCACCAGTTTCAAGCGCGCGGCCGTGGCCGCCTGCCGGGAACTGGCTCCCGACGTTCCGGCGTTCCTGATTGCGCGATCCATCGGAAGTCTGGCGGTGATGCTGACCCAGCTGCGCGAGATCAATGCCTCGGGAATCGCCCTCCGCCACCGGCTGATAGACAAACGGGTGATCGAGTTCTTCCGCAAGCACGGACTGCCCGTGTTCGCGTGGACGGTGAACCGGCTGCCCAATGCCAAGTGGCTGGCGGACATGGGAGTGTCGGGACTTATCACCGATCTGCCGCGCGAGATGGTCGAAGAGTTCCGCCGCCGGGCCGCGCTGCTTTCGGGAGACACACTTCTCGAGATGTAGTTCCACGCAGCAGTGTGGAAAATGAAACGGGCGATCCGATGGGGCCGCCCGTTTCTTGTTCCCGCGAAAAGATGAATACTTTGACTCCCCTTCTTGACAAAGGACTCTTTTGAGGCTATATTAGAGCCATGCGAAAGACGATCTGCAATTGTTGCTGCGCTTGTTGTCCCCTGCCCGTATGGGTGAAGGGTCACGTGCGCTCGTCTGTCTGCTAATTCATCAAAGACAAAGGTTTCGTGCATGCCCCTTCGCCCTCGGCGAAGGGATTTTTGTTGATACATTCGATTAGCCGGCAGGCTCAGCCCTGCCGGAGGGAGCAACGGGACGGAGCTCGGTGCCTAATCGAGGGAGCGACATCGGGAATTGGAAATTGATGATAAGCTGTTGAAGGGACGAGAATTATGGAACCGTCACACGAAAAACGCCGGTTGACGACGATTCTGGACGCTATCGGCAACACGCCGCTGATACGGCTGAACAAGATCACGCGAGGACTCGATGCGGAAATCTGGGCTAAGGCCGAGTATTTGAATCCCGGAGGCTCGATCAAGGACCGGATCGCCAAATACATTCTCGAACAGGCTCTCGAGTCGGGCGAGATCCAGCCCGGTGGAACGATTGTCGAGAACACGTCGGGCAACACCGGCGCGGCGCTGGCGATGGTAGCGGCGGTGAAGGGCTATAAGTGCATCTTCACCATGCCCGACAAGATGTCGAAAGAAAAAGTGGACGGACTCAAGGCGTTTGGTGCGCGGGTGGTGGTCACTCCCACCAACGTTCCGCCCGATAGTCCGCAGAGCTACTACGAAACGGCGAAGCGGATCCATCGCGAGATTCCGGGCAGTTTCTACGTTAACCAGTATCACAATCCGGTCAACACGGAAGCGCACTACCATCTGACAGGCGCGGAAATCTGGGAGCAGACCGAAGGCCAGATCACCCACTACGTAGCGGGATTGGGAACGGGCGGAACGTTTTCCGGCGTGGCCAAATACCTCAAGGAGAAAAATCCGTGCGTCCAGTGTATCGGTGTGGATCCGTTCGGCAGTGTGTTCTACCGCTACTGGAAGACGGGAGAGCTCGGCGAAGCGTGGGTGTACAAGGTGGAAGGAATCGGCGAGGACATGGTGGTGGGGAACGTGGATTTCACACTTCTTGATGACGTAATTCAGGTGACGGACGCCGATTGCTTTCAGATGGGCCGGCGGCTGGCGCGCGAGGAGGGCTTGCTGGTGGGCGGATCATCGGGCGGAGCGGTATTCGCGGCTCGGGAAGTGGCATGCCGCGCGCCGAAAGGCTCGGTGATCGTGACGGTGCTGCCCGATCACGGCAACCGCTACCTCTCGAAGATGTACAACGACGAGTGGATGCGGGACAATCAGTTTCTTGAACCGGACAGCAATTTGGGCCGCGTGCGCGATCTGCTGGCTACGCGCGGCAAGCAGGAACTGATTTCGGCCCGCACGGACGAGACGGTGGAGACGGTTATTGCCCGGATGAAAGAACACGGAATTTCGCAGCTTCCGGTGATGGACAACGGACACCTCGCGGGTGTGGTGCAGGAAGTGGATCTCCTGAAGTTCGTTTTGAGCGGAGCGGGATTCTCCGGTTCGACCGTCGAGACCATCGTGCATAATCACATTCCGACGGTCAGGATGGATTCCGCGCTCGATGATGTTTCGGCGGTCTTCACCGGCTCGAGCAGCGAAGCGGTGCTGGTGACCGACGGCGATCATGCCACCGACATCATCACCAAGATTGACTTGATTGACCACTTGAGCAAACCTACTCCGAAGGATAACGAGACATAACATGTGGCATACTGTTTGCGGAGACAAGGGTGAGTCCAAAAGGAACTCACCCTTTGTATCTCCTCCACTTGCGTTCGCAGGACGGTCCTGGACTTGTCGTCGGGCATTCTTGACAATGCGCAGCAGACATCCAGAATCAACCCGGCCTGTACCACGCTGTCGAGCCTGTAGGTCTTTGAGACAATTGGCGCTGCACCGAGGCGAGGTGCTCGCCATCATGGACTCCTCTCCAAATCAAAATTTTCGGATGATTCGATAGTACTGTCCATCATTCAATTGGATATTGCATTCAGAAAATGGTGAAATGACTTTGACAGAAGCATTGAATTTACAGTGCAATACAAGGCAGACTGACGCATCGTCTTCGGTGGTGATGCATAAAGAGAACGGAGGCTATATGATGAGCGTTGGAACTTGCTGAGTGGGAAAGAGAGTTGCATAGAGCGAAAAAAGTTTGTAAATTTTAGCGATATGGTAGGTCAGTACTGCTCCTGCCGAGCTTGCATTTTGTGAATTCGCCAGAACATGATCCGCAAATTGCGGGTCAGAACAGCGCGGAGGTGGAATGAAAGCCGCATCTTCGAATTTGTCTACCGATATCGAGATCATTTGTAGCAGGCCTTGCACTTCGTCGCTTCGTGCGAGACGGTTGCAAGGTCCTAAATCTGAGTTTTGGTGTCTGATTTTGGTGCTTCTCCTTTCTGTGTCTCCTGCTAACAGTGGAGCGGAGCCATTGACCAAGGTGCGTGGTGATAGGACACCGATCTTTCGAGATAGCCTAATGGTTGCAGTTACTGTGACTGCGGATGAAGATAGTGGAATGAGCAATAGCCCATTCCGTACCGAAGTCAGTAATGAGCTACCCCTGGTACAGAGGGCTCATAGAGTGTACACTGTGTGGTTTCCGGAACCAAGGTATATCAGGTCTGTCGTCGGTGAAATGGCTGTCGAAGTCGATGTTCCGAAGTCAGAAAGCCGCCCGATGATCCGAACTATCAAAGCCTGGGAAGATACGGACAAGCGGATTTTTGGGCTGAGGCTCGGCAACCATTCTGTAGACAGGCGATTGCTCTATGTAGACAGCCTATTGCCTTCGGTCCTTCCAGTGGATGACAGGCTTACGCAAGAGATCAATGAATGGCTCAGCCAGCGGACTGTCATCGAGCGGGAAACGTACCCAATGGAATTCCAAGCGAATGGTTTCCTCTCTGCCAAGACGTTCATCCCGATTGAGGATATAGATCGTGAGGCGGGGATCATAGCGACCCGTACCTTTGAGTTTGCAAGGTATGTGTCGAGTGTGCAATCGATCATTACAACGTGGGTTATCCATGAGAGGGGTTTTGCCTTGCTTGAGCAGCGATGGTGAAGGAGATCCAGCTTGAAACGTTTCGTAGGTATGGCATGTGAAGTATAGGGATCGATTTCTGAGCGCATTGCCGGTGTGCCTTCTCCTATTTGCTGAAACATTATAGGATTGGAATAGACACCGAGCGAGAAGTTGTGCGGACGGCCCTGTGCGGCCGCCCGTTTTCTTGGTGACATATTGTATGAACGAACCCCCAGCCAGGCGGCTGGGGGTTCGTTTGTAATGTGCGATTGCCAGTCGGGAGACCAGCAACGGCGAAGAGAGATTCTTCTATGGTCTCCCTTCCGTCCCCCCAGTAATGGGGGGAGACCAGCAATAGCTATTTGACCAGCAGCATCTTCTGCATAGCCGTGTAGTGTGGGGAAGCGGCGCGGCAGAGATAGAGACCCGTGGCCACGGATGAACCGCTGGCGTCGGTGCCGTTCCAGACGAAGGAGTGCCGTCCCGCGTTGAGAACTCCCCGGTGGAGCGTGCGCACGAGGCGGCCGGTGACGTCAAACACTTCGAGGCGGACATCGGCGGGTTCGGGAACGTCGAAGCGAAGCGTGGTCGTCGGATTGAACGGATTCGGAAAGTTCGAATAGAGCCGGAACTCGCCGGGCAGCGCGGAAGCCGTTTCACTCACGGGAAGATCAATCTCAACGGCGAGCGTGTCCGAGAAGTCCGACGCTCCGAAGCGATAGTGAGCCTTGACGGTGTAGTTCGCGGTCACGCCGTGCTCTTGTGGCTGATCGGTGAAAACCGAATCGGTGAGCTGGGTCGCGATTTCTTCGTCGTTCCGATAGATGGAGTAGCGCATGATGTAGGGCGGCGGTGGAGATTCCGTGGACATCGGACGCCGCCAGCTCAGCGTGACTTCGCCGTTGTGCTGCACCGCCGACAAATCGCGCGGCGGATCCAGCCGATAGGAAAAGATATCCGGGAATTCGGCTCCGTCGGGATCGAGAGCAAACTGACCCCGCCACGCTTCATAGCCGGGATACAGGAACAGGGCGCTGACGGTTCCCGCCGCCACCGAATCGTCTTCAAATCCGAGGCCGACGGGCGAAAGGGCGCGACCGCCCACGTGTAGAACGGCGCCGGTGATGTCGTTGCGCGTCGGATAGACGAAAACCGTGGCCAATACACTGCCGACGTCGGTGGGCCGTCCGGTGGAGAAACGGAGGGCCGCGCCGTTTTCGATGGGCCACGAATTCGGGTCGAGGGTGCCGTTGAAGAGCACCTGCACGCCGGTGTTCTCGTCGGGATTTTCAATGCCGATAGTGCAACCGTTGATGTTGCCCATGTCGCCGTAAACGAACACCATGTCGCAATCGCCGGTGGTCGTCGGATAGAAGGCCGGATCGAGGAAATGTACTTGCCAGTTCATCAGGGGGCCGGGAAGTTGTGCGAGGCGCTGATAGACGAACTCGAAGATCCATCGTCCGTGATCGCGGTCGTACCAGACGAAATTCTGCGCGCCGAACGCCCGGGCTTCGCGGAGATCGTCCCAGTAGGGTGCGATGATGCCGGGAGGATCATTGAGCACAAAGGGAATGGGCGTATTGATGCGGCACGCATCGTGGTGCACACCCGGCAACATCCAGCCGTCGCAGTTCACGGTCAATGTGTCCCAGTCTCCGCCATAGAAAGAGATGGGAAACGGCGCGGGGAAGAAGACCGCCGAATCTCCGTGGGAGAAGAAGAATTCCCTACCCGGATAGCCGAACAACGGATCGAGCTCAATCCAGTCATAGGGTGCGGGCCGGTCGCGATCGTAACGATCATAGGCTCGATAACCGTAGTTGTCGGCGGCCGAAGGTTCGACGATGCCGACGAATACCTCGATCTCGGCGAACGTGGTGTCCCCGGCTTGAACAATCAAGTTTGTGTCGGCCTCGATCACGAGCGGCGGAATATGATTCACGGTGAAGCGGACGTGAACATTGAAGCCGGTGGCGGGCAGGTTCACGACGAACCGGCCGTGAGCATCGGTGATGAGCGTATCCAGCGGCGTATCCTGGATCGTCACGCGCGCGCCTTGAACTCCGACTCCACTCTGCAGACGGACGGTTCCGGCCAGCACTCCCGCAGCGGCGGGAGTCATCTCGACGTTGACCCGGGTCGTGTCCCCTTCGAACGTCTCTACTCCCGGAACGGTCACGGTTTCGTAACCGAACTTGGAATAGCGCATCGTGTACACGCCCTGTTGGGCGCTGAGGTTGTAGTAGCCGCTGCTGTCGCTGCGCGCGGCGCGCGGCGTGGGAACGGCCTGTACGCGAACACCGGGCAGCGGATTCCCGGCGCTGGTGGTGATATAACCATCTACGCGGCCCAGACTGGCCACGGCCAATACGGCATCGTAGGCATTGAGGAATCCATGACCAAAGATATTGTCGTCACCGACGGGGGGATAGCCCTCGTCAATCGCCGTGTTCATGAGAGCTTCTTTGATGGTGATGTAATCGCAGTCGGGGCAGGCTTCGCGCATGAGAGCGACAACACCGGCGACGTGGGGGCCGGACATCGAAGTGCCGCTCCAATCCTCGTCTTCGTATCCGCCGCCGGGGACGCAGGAATAGACGGCAACTCCCGGAGCCGTGATTTCGGGTTTGACGGCGGCGAGATCGGGGGGACAGTCGGACGGCCCGCGGGAAGAGAAGGTGGCGACGGGAAACGGCGGGGTTTCGCTGTTGGCGTTTACGGCGCCGACGGCGAAAATTTGATAGGGATTCAGTTCGTAGGTGGCCGGGGAACGCAAGCCGGCGGTGCCCTCGTTTCCGGCCGACCAGATCACGACCGGACCGGCCGCTTCGCAGTTGGTGATGACGGTGTTCCAGTTGTTGTAGCAGGGAGTTCCCACGTGACCCTGCGTGACTCCCCAGGAATTCTGGATGACGTCGGGCACGTCTTCCATCGTGTTGGGATTGCCGTCGGGGTCAGCGAGCCACTCGAAGGCGTCGAAGATGTCCTGGATGAAGGCGGCGCCTACACTCTGGTTGATGGGATTGGTGGCGATCCAGCGAGCGTTGGGAGCCGCCCCCACGGTAATCGTGTCACCGTTGGTTTGATATTCCCGACCGCACATGGAACCCATGGTGTGGGTGCCGTGACCGTTGTTATCCACGGGCAGCGGACGGTTGCCGAGCAGGTCGAGCCAGCATTCGCCGACGGGAGCAGTGTTGCCGCGCCAGCGGGACGCCAGGGCGGGATGCAAACGGTCCACTCCGGTATCCACTCCCGCCACGAGTACTCCCTGACCGGTGATGCCGAGTTCCGAATTGACGCGGGCGGCTCCGGTGGCGCGTTGACCGGCGGTGGTGAAGTGTACGTCGAGGCTGGAGGGTCGGCCACTGCGTCGCGGGCCGCGCGGCACCGGCTCGATGAGTTCCGCGCGGAAGTTGAATCCGATGGACTCGACGTCCGGGTGTTCCTTCAGTTCGAGAATCGCGCCGGGCGAGCCGAGCACAACGATCAGGTTCTCGATCCAGTAGGCGGTGTATCCGACCACACTGCCGTCGCGTTTCTGTTCACTCAGCAGGTCGAGCACGGGCCCTTGCGTGTCAGCGGCGTTGGACTGGAGAGCCTCGATGACAACACGATGTCGTTCGGCCAACGGAGCGCGGCGGGCATGAAGGGCAAGATCGAGCGCTCGAATATCTTGTGGATTGTACAGCTTGAGAATGACGCTGAACCGCTCGCTTTCGGGAGCGGAGAAGAGCCGCGATTCGAGGCCGGGGTCTATGCCGGCGGCAAGAGATCCTGTTGCGCAAAGAAGCGCCACGGCGATGCAGAGTGTGATGCGTGAGTACACGTGTGGATCTTTCTGAAGTTGTGCACGGATGGTTCGAGGGGGCGACGCGGCGGAAGCCGGATTTCCCTTCATGCCGGACAAGATACTTATAAACATCACCACAAACAAGGGTCTCTGCAAAGTGTGACGGGCAATGGCGATAATTTGCACAGTCAAGGCTGATGGGAGATGGTCCTACAAACGTTGTGAATCGAAGGTGATGCGAGGACAGGTAGGGCATCGAGCGCAGGATATGCAGATACTGGAGACACGTGGTCACATTCCCTCGGGCCTGAAAGAAGCGTCAGGCATGATCGAGTGGAGAAACTTAGCCCCTCGTGGATCGGAATCGCCGGGAAGACACACAGAGGCGAGAGGGTATTAGAGTGCAGCGAGGCATCTTGGAGGCACCTGTGTGCACGAACCGTAGTCTGGCTGGGTCAGTGCGGGTAACTATTTTTGAAGCTATGGTTTAAGGTCGGCATGGGTCGCTTGAGTTTGTTGAACAAGAGTGGATAAAGACTTGCGGAGCCGCAATATGGTTAGTATATTAATCGTCACTAATACGTTAACTCGATGAATTCGACTGTGTGAAAAGCGTCTGAACAAACCTTGTTTGACAGGAGAGGAGTAAAGGGAATGAAGAAGATTGCCTTACTGTGTACGCTGCTGGCGGCGCTCTGCGCCTGCATAGTGTTCGCCGGCGAAATCACGGACATCGGCAATGTTCCGTCCAAGGACGAGGCGGCCAAGTCATCCGCGCCGGCGGTGACCGCACCGACGAAGCCGGATGGGACGCCGATGCGGACGGAAGTCATCTTAGGTCATGGAGTTCCCATGACACAAGTGGAATCCGTAGTGGCCGAGGAGCCTTATGCGGCCATTAAAGAAGAGATGGATGCCCTGCGCGCCGAAATTAGCGCGGCGGTAGAGGCGGGTCTGGATGCTGATCCGGCGCTGAAAGAGCGCTTGTCGGACCTGTGGGACATGATGAAGCCCGCGGCCCCTCCGCGTAGAGGCTTGGATCAGGGCGGCGGCAGCTGCGCCTCGGCGTTTGCGATTGATCCGGGTTCGCTCCCATTCTGCGACACGGGAGATCTGGATGGAACAAACGACTGCGCGCACGCCACGCTTGGTCGTCCGTACAATGACATCTTCTACAGTTTCACCCCGGCCGTGACCGACACCTATCGGCTCAGCACCTGTGGCAGCCCCGGTGACACGTACATGCGCGTCTGGACGGACTGCTGTGTGACGAGTCTTCTTACCAGCGACACCGAGTGCGGTGGCGAGGATGCGGCCATTGACCGATTGCTGACGGCGGGCGTGACCTACTGGATCGAAGTGGGAAGCTACTACGATTCCGTCTTGACGAGGCCCTACAACTTCAACCTCTATGGTCCGATCAATTCGGTGGTTCCGACGAACAACCTGTGCACAGGCGCGATTACCGTGAGCACGGGAGCAACGTCGGGCTACACGCGTGGCGGCACGACCGACACCGGACTGCCGACCTGTGACGGCACCACGAGCTTCTACAAGGGCGTGTGGTACTACTTCTTCGGTAACGGCAACTTCACCACGGTGAGCACGGACAACAACTGCACCAACTTCAACACCCGCATTTTTGTGTGGCAGGGCGATTGTGTGACCATGACGTGCATGGGCGGCCATAACGACATTTCCCCCACCCCGGGCAATTCGCTCTCCTCGTTTACGTTCTGTGCCGAGCGCGAAACCGGCTACTACATTCTGATCACCAATACCTCCTCGACGGCGAGCTATGGCGGTGAATTCGTGATGAACATCACGGAAGGCGAAGAATGCGCCGGCCCGGTGGGACGCTGTTGCTACGGCGATCCGTATGCACCGCAGTGCCAGAACGTGGACGAGGTCACTTGCCAAGGACTGAGCGGGACGTGGACCTTCGGAATGACCTGTCTGGCCAATCCGTGTCCGCAACCTCCGCCGGTGAATGATCTGTGTGTCAATGCCATTGCCCTAACACCTCCGGCTTCCCCGCAGGGGAATTGCCTGTGGGCGACCAACGACACGCTGCCTTCGTGCGGCGCGGGCGCCACGATGGGCAAGCAGGTGTGGTACACGGTGGTCGGTGACGGCAACACGCTCACGGCCAGCACCTGCAACGCCTACACCAACTTCGATACTGAGATTCAGGTATGGTGCGGCCGCTGCGGTTCGTTGGTCTGCGTGGGTGGCAATGATGACGCGGGTACGACCCTGTGCCCGATTTCCAGCGTTCGTTCAATATACAGCTGGTGCTCCGAGCCCGGTACGGTTTACTACATTGCCGTTGGGCATTATTCCTTGACCGGCACCGGCGGCCTCTTCCAGCTGGACGTGACCAGCGACGGCGTGCCCTGTACGACCTATCCCGAATGTTGCATCGTGGACTTCACGGTGACGGTTCCGATTGACGGCGGCACGTACACGGGCAACACCTGTAACGCCTTTGACGACTGCGATCTGCCTCAAGGCTACACGGGTTCTCCCGAGGTGGTGTACAAGGTAACGATCCCGTTCGCCGGACGCTGGACCTTCTCGCTGTGCGGTTCCGACTATGACACGGAACTCGGCATCGGCACGACCTGCTGCAACGATGACGTCTGCTACAACGACGACTATTGTGACGTGCAATCGGAATGCACGTGTGCTGACATCGCCGCCGGCACCTACTACGTGACGGTTTCGGGCTACACCTACGATCCGTGCGGCAACTACATTCTGACCATCACTCCGTGCGGCGATCCGACGGCCCGTTGCTGCTACGGCAACGATCCCGACAACCCGCTGTGCGCGGAAGTTACCGAAGCCGAGTGCACTACTCTGGGCGGCGTGTGGACCTTCGGTCAGGTCTGCCTCCCCGATCCGCCGTTTGGATGCCCGGTTCCGTTCCACGGTGATGATTGCACTGATCCGCTGCACGTCACCATGCCGCTACCGTTTGCAGCGAGCGGCAACAACGTCGGCGCGACCAACGTCTACGACTTCGCCACGGCTTATTGCATCACCAACATCAGCTACGACAATGGCTACGACCTGATTTATGAGATGGTGATTGATCGCAATATGTGCATCACCATCGGTGTGGTTCAGGGTTCGTATGACTACATGAGTGTGTCGTTGTGGGATGCCTGCCCCGATCAGGGCGTTGTGCACTGCCTGGCCGGTACCTTTGCCAGCACGGGCAACCTGACCATCCCGTGCACGCCGGTTGTCCCAGGAACGTACTACATCATGCTCGACAACTGGCCGACGCCGTATCAGTTCGATTACACGCTGACGGTGGACGAGTGCACGTGCCCAAGCTCGTGCGAGGATTGGGTACTGTGCGGCACGCCGACCGAGACCGAGCCGAATGGCGTTTGTGCGACGGAAGTGGATCCCTATGTGATCGGTTGCGACGCGCTGGTCTACGGCAAGATCTGTCCGGCGGCCGACCATGACTTCTACAAGATCATCGTTCCGCCGCAGACGTTCATGCAGCTCTCGTTCTTCGACGAGGTGGATTGCATCGCCTCGCCGCCGGTCTGTGTGCGCAACAACCTGTACTATGAAGACTGCTCGGTCGCGGGCAGCGCCAATCAGTACGGTTGGAACATGACGAATTCGGGCGACGTGCCGTGGGTGCTGTACATTGACTTCTACGCCCTCGCGGGCTGCCAGGCCACGTACAAGATCGTAACGACGTGCTGCCCGATCGTGGACTACTGTCTGAATCCGATCTACACGCCCGGCGAATTCTTCTATCAGGAGACGGTGAACACCTGCTGCGGAACGAACGTGATCCCGATGATCGGTACGAACTGCGCGGCAACGTATGCGTCCGGCAAGGACGTGGTCTTTGCCATCGTGATCCGCGATGCGACGTGCTACATTGACAGTATCCACGTCGAGTATCCGGGTGCGGACGAGCAGTGGTGGTTCGGTACCGATTGCACCAATCCGGCTTCCTGCCTGTTCTCGCAGGATGCGGAAGGCGGCGCGGGCGCAGAGGTCCAGTACGGCATGAACGTTGTGGCCGGCACCTACTATCTGGTGGTGTCACGCTACAGCACGGCATGCGGTCCATTGACGGTAACCATTGCGGCCGATTGCAGGTTGCCGGTTGAATTCCTTGGAGCGGACGCGATTGCCGGTGACGGCAAAGTAACCGTGAACTGGGCAACGGCGTCCGAAACCAACCTCGATCACTTCGAGATCTCGCGCGACGGTGAGATGGTTTCCATCGGAGCCAACAACACTCCGGAGCGTCGCGAGTATTCGTGGACCGAGACCGGTTTGGAAAACGGCATGACCTACACCTACAGCCTCGTGGCGGTGAGTCTGAACGGAAGCCGCGATGAGCTGGCGACCGTGAGCGCGACCCCGAGCTTCGAAGCCGGTGCGGTCACCGAGTATGCGCTGCATCAGAACTACCCGAACCCCTTCAACCCGACCACTTCGATCTCGTTCGATCTGAAGGACGCGGGTCTCGTGAACCTGAAGGTCTACAACCTGATGGGTCAGGAAGTGGCGAAGGTCGTGAACGGCGAGATGAGCGCGGGCCGTCACACCGTGAGCTTCAACTCCGGTAATCTGTCCAGCGGTATCTATCTCTATCGGATCGAAGTCAATGGCTTCGCCGCCGAGAAGAAGATGTTGCTGATGAAGTAATGCCGACGGCATTACCCTGTGATTGGGCAGGGGCAGGTCGCAAGACCTGCCCCTGTTCTATGGGAACGGGAAGACGGTAGGGGCGGAAGGCGTTCCGCCCGTGAAAGAGCAACGAAGGAAGCGGGCGGCCCGACAATGGGCCGCCCGTGCATTTGAATGGGCAATCCGTGGTGTTTACGACCGGAGCATGGTCAGCAGCATTTTGAACGCGGTCAGAGCCTTCACGGCGTGAGGAACATGGGCGGGCATAATCGCAATCTCTCCCGCGCGAACCACGACGGGGTTTCCGCCGACCAGGAGTTCCACTTCCCCGTCGAGAACCTGCACCACCGCGTCGAACGGAGTGGTGTGTTCGGACAATTCCTGCCCTTGGTCAAAGGCAAACAGCGTCACGTTGCCGCCCGACTGTTTAAGGATCACGCGGCTGACGATGGATCCGGTCGCGTACTCGACCAGATGGATCAGGGAATGGGCGGAACCGAGCAGGCTCTCCGGTCCCTGATTCTCATGTCTTATCTTTCCACCTTCACGACTCATCTCTTCTTCACTCCTATGCTGATCATGTATTGCGGCTCGGCTTCGCAACCGATGAGCACCGCGACTTTTTTCTCCTGAAGATAGCCGACGGCCACCGAGCCTAAGCCCAGAGCCTCGGCCTGCAAATGAACGTTCTGGGCGGCGTGGCCCATCTCCATGTGGACGAAACGAGGGGCCAACTCCTCGCCGTATTCCTTGGCCATATGCGAGGTCACGGTGGCCAGAAGGATGTTCACCGCGACCGTCTTGATGAAATCCTGCTTCGTCGTCAGGGCAAGGAGTTCCTCGCCGCAGCGGCCGCGTTTCACGAGTTGCAGGTGATGTTCGTTCACGCCGGGGCCGGGAAAATAGCGATAGATTCCGGCCGGGAGTCCTTCGACGCGCTCGACAGCGGCGTAGCTCTCCAGCGGATACACCGCGCCCGCCGAGGGGGTGGCGCGCAGGCCGTCCGCGGCGGTAATCCCCTGGCAAGACCACAGAAGTTGCGCGAGGGCTTCCAGCGAGATCGGCTTGCGCGTGTATTCGCGGATCGAGCGCCGCTCGAACAGCCCGCGCTCGAGGGAATAGCGGCTGCGGATTTTAGGTTTGGGAAGAGGGATGATCTTCGTGTCGGACGCTTTTTTCGATGTCATTCAGTAGGCTCCAACAATGTCTGGCAGAAGAAAGGCATACAGACTACTTCACTTTTCGTCCGATGCACAGAAGATAGAGGGCATCGGCTTTGGTTTGAACCAGTTCCTGCAAGGTCTCGTCGTGGAACGCGCCGATGGGCACCGCCCCCAATCCGAGAGCTTCGGCCTGCAGGAGAACGTTCTGCGCGACGTGTCCCGCTTCGAGCGTGACGTATCTCTGGGCGCGCGTTCCATAGCGGCGGGCGGTACGCTCGACGACGGCGGTCACGACGATGGCCACGGCGCTCTGTTCGACCGCCGATTGCGGTGCGGCCAGAGCCAGCTTGGGCATGGGATCGCCGAGAAATACGGGTTCAAGCGTGTGCGCTCCCAGAGTGAATGAGGGGAAATAGTGATACACTCCCGGTTCGAGTCCGCTGACGCGCTTGATGACCGCATAGATTTCGGTGGGAAACGTGGCTCCCGCCGATGGAGCGGTGCGAAAGCCTTCGGAGGATGTGATTCCCTGAGCGGCCCAAAGCAGTTGAGCCAGTTCGGTTTTGGTCAGAGATTCCTGTGAAAACTCCCGGATCGAGCGTCGCTCGGCCAGAAGTCTCTCGAGGGATACGGTTCCATCAAGAGACGGAGCGGGGAGCGCGATGCGGGTGCCGGATTTCGCGGAAGCATCGCCGGTTGCGAGTTCAGCCGCATGTTCGCCCAGCATCGGTACGAACCGCACGGGCATGGTTTTATGCCGCGCGATTTCGCCCTGCGCGTCTTTGTCGAGTACCGTCACCCATTGCAGAGCGTCATCGCCCTCGGGCATCACCAGCCGCCCGTTCGGAGCAAGTTGGTCAAGCAGCGGCGGCGGAACGGTGGGGACCGCAAAAGTAATGATGATCCGGTCGAAAGGCGCGCGCTCGGGCCAGCCGTCGTAGCCGTCTCCGGCCCGGACGTATACGTTTTCGTAGCCGAGTTCCTGCAAAACACTCGCCGCCCGCTCGGCGAGTTCGGGAACGATCTCGACCGAGTACACTTCCTTCGCCAGCTCTCCTAAGACCGCCGCCTGATAGCCGCTGCCGGTTCCCAGTTCGAGCACGCGATGACCGGCATGCACTTCCAGACGCTCGGTCATGTAGGCCACCACCAGCGGTTGTGAGATCGTCTGATCGTAGCCGATGGGCAGCGGACGATCAGCGTAGGCCAGCCGCTTAACGTTCTCGGGCACGAAGGCGTGGCGCGGCACCCACTGCATAGCAGCTAAGACGCGCGGGCTGTTGACTTCGCCAAGCTGATCCCGCACCATTGCTTCGCGCTCGGTCACACGTTCCGTGAACGCCGGATGAAACGCTCCCGACCTTCCATCAACCGCCGATGCAGGACTGAAAATCGCGGCCGCCAGAAAAATTGTCAGGAAACGCAGCAAGATCATGACCTTACCATCCGCAATTGAGCCGGGCACTTGGGCTGTGTCATTCCCGGAGGAGGACACGCCCGATTCTTCCCGCTATGATTTGGAACAACATAACAAAATACCGCGAAATCGGCAAACCGGACCTCGCCCCGCCTCCGTAAGTTCCCACGTTTCGGGAGACTTGTGGAAGCAGATGTTCCTCAGACAGAGAATCAAAGAAAATTCTCCACTTTCTGGTCAGCTATTGACAATTCACAAAGTGAAACATACATTACTAATAGATCATTCATGTCCATGTGTCCTTAATCCGTTTCTCTGGAACAGTAGGAAAGAGGAGGATGTTGTGAAGAAAGTGATTGGTTTTGTGTGCTTTGCGCTACTCCTGCCGGGACTTGTCGGAGCGGCGGGGAAAGGGGCAACTCCAACAAGATCGGTTGTCCCCGAACATGAGGGCCGGTACTCGCTGGGTCAGGGTGGGGAAACGTGCTTGGAAGCCTTTGATTTGACATTGGCCGGACATGTCGTTCCGTTTTCGATCTCCGGTACGACAGCCGACGCAATCAACGACTACAGCGCTTCCGGTCTCGGTCCGCTGGCGCCGCCGTGCTGGGAAGGCCTCTATAATGAGAGTCTGAGCTGTGCGGGGCCGGACGTCGTTTACCAATGGACGGTTCCCGCCGACGGGGAGTACGTGTTTTCGCTGTGCGGCAGTCTCTATGATACGGGTCTCTTGATTATGCAGCCGAATTGCCCGCTCTCACCGGCCGATTACCTTTGCGGAAACGACGACGCCTGTGGGTTGCAGTCGGAACTTGCGGTGACGCTTCCCGCCGGGCAGGAAATCTTCATCGTGGTGGATGGCTATGCCTCGGCGGCGGGAGACTATACTCTCACGGTAGCCGTCTCGGAACCGCCGCTTCCGCCGTGCACGGTTTTTGATTCGTTCTTTGACATCTTTACGCTGATAGATCCCGAACGAGTGATCGGCAGCCACGTGCTGAATACGACGCTGGTGCCGGGAACGATGAACCACGTACTCGGCCGGAGTCTGCTGATCGGAACTCCCAACAACGACAACACCGCGCTGGAATTTCTGGCCGTCAAACTCGATCAGTATCTGCCATTGGGCGGGCCGGTTCCCGAGTTCGTGTTCTCGCTCAGTCCATTGGAGATTTCGCTGAGTCAGCCGGTTTCCTTCTGCGTGGTGGAACGAGCGCTGGGAGTCGAGCGGGAAGAGCTGCCGATGCCGCCGGTGCTGTCCGATGCGGAAGAGCCGTTGATTCTGCTGGCCGGACAATTCAGCTCTCAGATCGCCGCCTATGATCTGCACGGAAACCTGCGAGCCGGGCCGTATACCGGCGGGGACATGGGGATTCCCACGTTTTACCCCAGTGCCATCACCTTTGACGACGATCATCTGTTGCTCTATGCTCTCGATCAGCAGCAGGGATTGATTCATACGATTTTCATGCCGTTTGACGAACCGCCGGTTCTCATCGCGTCGGCTCCGGTGCCGGATCCGATTCCGCTGTCGGCGCGAATCGAAGGCATGTGGTCGGTGGACTCCTTCTTCGACATCTACTATACTATCGAGTTTCCTTCCGGCGCGGAGCTGCACGGTTTGAACATGTCGGAGCCATTGGCACCCGCGCCGCTTCCGCCGTGCGAGATACCGATCGAAATTGTGTCGCTGGATCTCTCGAGCGGCTACGGTCCGATCGGTGTGGGGCAGTTGGTGGGAGTGCGGCAAGCATTCACAGGTTTCGAGGTCGTAGTAGGTGACCCGCCCACGCCTGCTCCTCTACCGATCTATTTACAGCCGATTCCGACGATTCAGATCGCCTCCGAGGATGAGACCAACTTGCAGGGAGCGGTGGATATTCGCGGTTCGCTGCTGGGGCCGTGGTGGCCGGACCGGGTGCGTTTCCAGAAGAGCTATGACGGAGTGAACTACACCGATTTCTTCGTGGACGAGGACGGCTTGGACGTGATTGCCCACACGTGGCACGCTTCACCGTTTATGGGGGATGGCTGGCACGCACTGTTGACTCCCGCCACCGAGGAACCGGAATCGTTGTACATCCAACTCTGTTACGAAGTCGAAATCAACGGCATGCTCGTCTATATTGTGCGACGGGTGAAGATTCAGGACGTCATCAAGCCCGATATTGTCGAACCGGGACAAGATGGAAATATCCGCATTCCGCCGCTGCAACCGGGCGGGATCGTACATCTTCATCCGACCCGCGTGGATTGCACGGTGGTGTTCCGCCGGATCCCGGCGCCATCGGTAGCCGATTCGGTGAAACCGATTGCGCAACGGCGGGACAGTCTATCTTCGTGGGGCAGCGGCGTAAACGGCGGGGATCACTGCGGACCGACCGCCGCCGCGGCCAATCTGCTCGCTCTGGCCATGCGCAACGCTGATCTCTGTAAGCTCTTAGAAAAATTCTGGGGACGGCCCAGTGGCGCGGGCTGCGCCAATCCCACCGCCGACGAACTGACCCGGCTCATCAAGGAACTGGGCAAATGCATGAAGACCAACGACGGGAGCTGCGGCACCTGGACCAGCAACATCATCCCCGGTATCGAATGCTTCATCAAGAAGCTGCGGGGAATGTTCCCCGATTCCACGCGGCCCGATCCCAAACTCAGACTGCATTGGATTTCCTCGGGCGCGAATTACGATTCGCTGAAATGGGAAGACATCTGGAAGGAGTTCGAGGAGCGCCACCAGAACATCGATATCCTCGCCACCGATACGCTGGGCAGCTACGGACATTTCATGGCGATCATCGCGATGTCGAAGCCGGACTCGGCGGGAATTGCGGAGGTGAAGATCGCCGATTCGTGGGATGACACGGTGTACACGGTCAAGGTGGACACGCGCAAAATTCCGCCGCGTTTCTTGCCGCCGTTGCCGGGAGGGAATTTCTGGGGACAGATTTACCAAGCCATTGCCCAGTCCAATCCCGATTCGCTCACGGCCGATGATATGCTGGCCGAGCGGGGCGAGCGCGCACTGGACGAAGATCGCTATCCGTGGGCGATCGTGCAGGTCGAGAATGGAGCGTCCGCTTCCTTCCCGCTGGATGACGCGACGCCCGGCTGGTGGACCTATGCCGTGCGCGTGTGGACTCCCGAAGGCGACAGCGCGACGGCCTATCGGACCTTCTACGTCGGCACGCCGCCCAATCTGGTGATTCATGCGGCAAGCGGGAACACCGAACTGAACTGGCAGGGCGATCCGCTGGCGGTCTCATACATCATCTGGGTGGCCGACAGCGCGCACGGGCCGTTCACTTTCCTCGATGAAGTAGCCGGCACCAGCTACACGGTAGCAGTGGGAGCGGATGAATTGAAGTTCTTCCGCGTGCAAACCAAGTGGGTACCGTAGGAACATTCGGGTGAACCGGGAGGCCGCCACGGCGGGCGAATACCTGAATCACACACTCGGAACATCGCGCGTGGGGTACTGTCAATCGTGATGAGGCAGACCTTCTCCCCAAGAAACCCTCAACTCCGCGCACGAATCTTGTGAGCACGGGCGGCACCTTTCGGGTGCCGCCCGGCATTTTATTAAATCCCGTCGTTCCGGCGGGATTTTCTTTTGCTTCTGATTTGCCGACGGAATCCACTGCAGAGAGACTGTGAGGGATTGGAGCATCAGAGTCAACATTTTGTTATACATGGTGTTACAAGACTCCTGTAATGTTGAAAGTGTGAATGGCGGGTAGAACTTGGCCAGAGACATGCTGCATCTTCGTCGGACAATTTCCCGGTGGTTCATTGATTCTCGGTCGTTATTTCATTAACTTTCTGTTTTGATTCTTCAGCCTCTGCGACTTCAGTCCCCCAATAGACAATTCACATCCGACCGACCGGCTTTTCGTACAGTACGATCGCAGTTTCTCTTGAAAGATCCACGAGGACAAGTCGTGCCCCCCATTGAGTGGAGGGAGAATAAATAGAGTCATCTTCATTTCCGCTGGAGAAGCCTCCGGCGATGCGCATGGCGCGGGTGTGGTGGCCGAACTGCGAGAACGATTTCCCGAGGCGGAGCTGTTCGGCATCGGCGGGGATCGCATGCAGGCGGCCGGGCTCGAACTTCTTGAACATTCGCGGCGGATGTCGTTCATGGGCTTCGCCGAAGTCGTGCGGCATCTGCCGTTCATCTGGCGGGTGCGACGGCGGGTTTTAGGCGAGATCGCAAAGCGCAAACCGGACCTCGTTATCCTTATTGATTATCCGGGGTTCCATTTCTCACTGCTAAGGAAACTGGCCCGCCTTCCGGGAGTTCAAAAACCGAAGGTCCTCTACTACATCGCACCGCAGGTCTGGGCATGGAAGGCTGGCCGGGCTCGGGAGCTGGCGCGCCTCGCCGACCATATCGCCGTCATTTTCCCCTTTGAAGTTCCGATCTTTGAAAGACTTGGCGGGAAAGTAACGTTCGTTGGTCATCCGCTGCTCGACGAAGCGGGAGAACCTCCTCCGCGCGGGCAGTTTCTGAAGGGACTGGACCTCGAACCCGATGACCGCGTGGTCGGGCTGTTTCCGGGATCGCGTAAGCAGGAGATCCGCCGCCATCTGCCGCTGCTGATCGAGACGGTGAAGCTCTTGCGGCACTTTCAGCCGGAATTGCGCTTTATCTTAGCCGAGTCGCCGGGAGTCCCGCCGCGACTCTATGAACGGCTGTTGCGAGACTGCTCCGGAATCACGCGCGCGTTCGCCGTGTCGCATGCGATACTCGCGCACGCCAACGCCTCGCTGGTGAAATCGGGGAGCACGACGATCGAAGCGGCCTACTTCGGCAATCCGTTCGTGGTTTTCTATAAGACTTCGCCCGCGACCTATTCCATCGGCAAGCAACTCGTGAAGGTGCCGTTTATCGCGATGCCAAATCTTCTCGTGGGCGAAGAAGCGGTGCGCGAACTCATTCAGCACGAAGCCACGCCGGACAATCTCGTCGGCGCAATTGTCCCGCTCCTGAACGTTCCGTCGGAAGTGGAAGCCTGCCGCGCGCGTTTGAAAAAAGTCCGTGAAGCGATGGGCGAACCGGGCGCGGCAAAACGAGTGGCGGAGATTGCGGCGAAGCTCATCGAGGAATAGCCGTGCTCGAAAACACGTTCTGTCATATTCCGCGCGTGTCGGTGAAGACCGAGCGCAAGCTGTGGGAGGCAGGCGTGCGGACGTGGGGGGACGCGCTGCTCGAAGATGCGCCGAAGGTTCCGCGCGTAAAGTGGGAAACGCTCAAGCCGCAGCTCGAAGAATCGGCGGCCGAGCTGCACATGGGGAACGCGCGCTACTTCGCAAACTTGCTGCCTGCCCGCGAACAGTGGCGGTTGTTTCCGCATTTCCGACACAGCCTTGCCTATCTCGACATCGAAACCACCGGACTGGGAATCGGCTCGGACAGCATCTCTACGATTTCGGTTTACGACGGCCAGAAGATTCGCACGTATATTCAGGGGGAGAATCTGCATGAGTTTGAACTCGATATCGCCGCTTACGACGTTCTGGTGACGTTTAACGGCAAGACGTTCGATCTGCCGTTTCTGCGAGCGGCGCTGGGAATCGAGTTTCCGCAAGCTCACGTGGATTTGCGATACGTCCTAAGCCGTTTGGGCTACACGGGCGGACTCAAGCGCTGCGAGCATCTCTTAGGAATCAGCCGCGGCGAACTGGACGGCGTGGACGGTTTCATGGCCGTCGCTCTATGGAAAGACTACGCGCGCCGCTACAATCCGCGCGCGCTGGACACGCTGCTTGCCTACAACGTCGAAGATGTCATCAATCTGGAAACGTTGTTTATCATCGCCTACAATCAGCTTCTCCGCGAGACTCCCTTTGTGGAGACGCACACGCTGCCGGTTCCCGCGCGTCCGGTGAATCCCTACCGTCCCGATCCCGAGACGGTCTATCGGTTGAAACGCGAAGTCTGGTGGCGTTTCGCAGACGAGCAGCCCGCGTGATTTTTGAGGAAATCTGTTCGAGATAAGGAGGCCACATGAATCGCACCTTTGCATCGCCGCTTTCCGCACTTCTCGTTCTTGTTTTGATTTCGTCCGTTTCTCTGGCCTGGCCGGAAGCGTCACCATGCTCCGGTGAAAACGCTTCGCAATCCGTGTCCGTGACCTATGCGCAGTCTGCCCCGCTGGGCAGCGCCGCCTGGGCAGCTCTGACGAGCGCGGAATGGTGCGTTGGCACGTCCGTTTACGCGCTGGGCGAGTGCCATTACGCGGCGCGTGATTGTGCAAGTGGAACGTGCAGCGCCGTGTCGAGCATCGTGGGCGGAGCGAAAAACGTCGTGAGCGCCCTTGCCAATGAGGTATTATCGCCATCGCTTCGAAGTTTGCAGAGCGTCTTCTCCTTTTTCTCGGACCTCGTCTCGGACCTGCTGCGCTTCTGATTCTTGCGCGAACCTGGCGGGTAGAAACGCACGGCTGGGAAACGGCGCGGGAGCAGATCGAGAACCGGCGGCCGCTGGTGATGATCACCTGGCACGGCCGCATGATGGTTCCCGTCATGCATTCGCGCCATCGCAACATCGCGGCAATGATCAGCCAGCACAGCGACGGCGAAATCGTAGCGCGGCTCGTGCAGCGGCTGGGTTATGATACCGTACGCGGCAGCTCGACGCGCGGGGGAACCACGGCCGCTCGCGACATGCTCGACCGCGTGAACAACGGTCAGGTGGCGGCGATGATCTGCGACGGCCCGCGCGGGCCGATCTACACGATGAAACCGGGCGCCGCGTTTCTGGCAATGCAGGCGAAAGCGACGGTACTTCCCACGACGTTCGCCGCCGCGCGCGCGTGGACTCTCGGATCGTGGGATCGGTTCCAGATTCCCAAGCCGTTCGCGCGCGTTCATCTTTTCTTCGGCGATTCGATAGCACCCGCCGATGAATCGGTCTCCCTGAAAGACTTCACGCGACGACTGGAAACGGTTCTGCGCGAGCTTACCGATCAGGCCGACCGGCTGGCGCAGAGTTAGTAACAATGGGGGCGAATCCATGGTTCGCTCCATCTCAATAAGAAAATTCCCTATGCCCCGAGTAGATCTGCGCGTTCATTCGCGTTACTCCGATCGCCCCACCAATTTTTTCCTCAAGCGACTCAAGGCTCCCGAAAGCCTGACCGAGCCGGAAGCGGCCTATGCTCTCGCCAAGCGGCGGGGTATGGACTTCTTCACGCTCACCGATTCCGACAATATCGCCGGTTGTTTGCAACTTGCTCATCACGGGGACGTTTTCACTTCGTGCGAAACGACGGTGGAGTTCCCTGAAGACGAGTGCATGATCGAGCTTCTGCTGTTCGGGCTGCGCGAGGGGCAGCTTCAGCATCTGTTAGGCTATCGCCGCAACATCTATCAAGTACGTGACTATCTTCTTAGCGAGGGAATTCTGCACGCGGTCGCCGCGCCTCTCGATATTCTGAATCTGCGACTCAGCCCCGATCATATCGAGCGGCTGCTGCTCTTGTTCGATCACTTCGAGACGCGTTCCGGCGCGCGTCATCCCCGCACCAACAACTATGTCACCACGCTGCTCGATCACCTCACTCCCGAGTTCATGAACGAGCTGCAGAAGAAATGGGGAATCGAACCGGCCAGTCCGCGGCCGTGGCAGAAGGGCTATCTGGGCGGATCGGGCGACTATTGCTGTCAATACATCGGGCTGACGTGGACGGAGGCGGCGAAGGCTTCCACACCGGCGGAGTTTCTGACGGAGTTGCAGCGCAAGTCGGGCTCTCCGGGAGGCGTGCACGGCACGAGCCTCGGCGCGGCGCATTCGATGTACCGCGTGGCGTTTCAGTACTATCAGAAGAATCTGCGCGGTCGCAACGTTCGCGAGCCGGATATCGTTACCCTAGTGCTGTCGCGAGTCTTGCAGCCGGATATGCCCAGGCGGCCCCGCCTGCGACAACTTATCGCCGCCGTTGCCAACATGATTTCATCCGCTCTTCGGATGCGGCGCAGGACGACGTTTCTTGAGCGCAGGCTGGTGCGCGAATTTCTTCTCGCCTATAATGCGTTGCCGCCCGGCGAGCGTCTGCGGGACATTGCGCGGGATGATCTGATCACGTTTGACGAGCGGTTGTGCGCGCTCGTGGATCGCGTGATCGGACGAGTCACCTACCGACTATTCCTGCAGGCTTCGCGCGAATTCGACCGCGGTCATTTCGTCAACGCCGTCACTTTGGGCAGCGCGATCCTGCCGTTGCAGGCGGTGATGGGGCCGTACCTCTATGCCTTCGACAAGCTGAACAAGGACCGCTCCCTGATCGCGCAGCTCGACGAGCGTTTCGGTCGGCCGCTGGAGTTGCCGTCGCACGGTTCGCGCCGCAAGAAAATCGCCTGGTTCTCCGATACGGTCAACGACGTGAACGGCGTCTCGCTTACGCTGAACAAGATGGCCGACGTGGCGGAAGCGCTCGACGCCGATTTGACCATTATCTCGTCGGTTATTCCCGAAAAAGCCTCGCCGAAATCCAAGTTCCTGAACTTCGAACCGATGGGCGAGATTCCGGTTCCCGACTATGATCTGCAGAAGCTCACCGTTCCTCCGGGAATTCGCATTCTGCGCTATCTGGAAACGGCGGGTTTCAGCGAGTACGTGATCTCTACGCCGGGGCCGGTGGGATTGATCGCGATGTTCGCGGCGAGACTCTTTCACGTACCCTGCCGCGCAATCTATCACAACGACTTTCCCCAGCACGTCCGCCACATTACCGGCGATGAAGGACTCGAAGCGGCGACGTGGATTTACATGCGCTGGTTTTACGGCAAGGCAGACGTGATCTATTCGCCGTCGGCCTTCTACCGCGATCAGCTCGTCGAGCACGGTTTCGACGGCTCCAAAATATTCCTCTTCAATCGCGGAACCGATCTGGAGTTTTTCAATCCGCGTCATCACGACGAAGCCTATTGGGAACCGTGGAAGCTGAAGAACCGTCCGGTGCTCGTATACATCGGTCGCATATCACGCGAAAAGAACCTCGACGTACTCCTGAAGGCGTTTCTTTCCGATCCGGATCTATGCGCGCGAACGTCTCTGGCGATGGTCGGCGACGGGCCGTACTTGAACGAGCTGCGCGCCCGCTACGTTCATCCGTCGGTGGCGTTCTGCGGATTCCAGAAGGGGAAATCGCTGGCCCGCGCCTACGCTTCCGCCGACGTGTTCGTGTTTCCCTCGACCACCGACACCTACGGTAATTCGGTTCTCGAAGCGCAGGCGTCGGGATTGCCGGCGATCGTCAGCGATGAAGGCGGACCGAAAGACATTATCACGCCGGGCGAGTCGGGGATCGTGTTGCCCGGTCATGACGTGGAGGGCTGGCGGGCCGCCATGCGTGAGCTGGCGTTCAACAGCGAAAAGCGACTGCGGATGGCCGCTGCCGCGCGCGCCCGCGCCACCACGCGTGACTGGACCACCGCCTTCCACGAATTCTGGAATCATCAGCCGTATCAGGCCGCCACACGGCCGCAGCCCCGCACCACGCTGGTGCGACCATAGAGCGAACGTCGCGACGCATGTTCGCGGGTCATTTGTCATCGGAGCCATTTCCCTTTGCCCGTTATAGATCACGCCCGTACCGCCCAGCCTGCGGAATACCGTTCGGATAACCACAACAAGTGGTCGCATCCGAACCGGCTTTATCAGCGACATCTCGAAATCTATCTCGACCGCATGTTCGATTATCTGACCATGACGGGGGCAGAGCGCGTACTCGATGCGGGCTGCGGAGAAGGAATCGTGTATCGCGCGATGCGCGAACGCGGCTGGCGCGGGCAATGGACGGGATTCGATTTCAGCGGTGGGGCCGTACGGTTCGCCGGAAACGCTTCCTCCGACGCGAGCTGGGTGCACGGGAGCGCGTATCATATTCCGTTCGCCGACAAATCGTTCGATCTGGTTTTCAGCTCGCAAGTGCTCGAACATCTGCCGAATCCCGAAGGGCCGCTCGCCGAGTATCGGCGGGTGACCTCGAAATGGCTTCTCCTTTCCGTACCGCTCGAACCCTACTTCCGCGCGCTGACGTGGTTGTCGGTCCGATTCGGCATCGGTGGTGATCCGGGTCACGTAAACCATTGGGCGCCCGCCGCTTTTCGCCGTTTCGCCCGGCGATCCGGCCGGATTCACACGTGGGACTGGACCACCATTTACCAGATCGCCCTCATAGACGTGGAGGAGTAGGCTCCTTTTCGCGGATGGAAATTCATCCGCCTTCTCGTTTTCACTTACGTTTGGTTGTTCGTCTGCAGCAAGGTGGTTGAGAACACGCAACCGTCTTCGTAGCTTGTCTTGTGCAGAAGTGTTTCTTGGTGTCTGCGAATCTTCCTTAAGTCAAACGATGTTCCGAGTTTCGCCGTCGCTTTGTCAAGCGGCGGCGATTGTTTTTGCGGACGGCCCAGCCTTTGCCCTAACCGTTATCGAGCGATGATGAATTTGATTCAGCGATACGATGTAAGGTGCAGGCGTGATGATGCTGACCCCGCATGTCCCGATGGACATCCTGCTGATTGAGGACCGTGACGAAGACATCGAAATGGTGAAGGATGCCATTGGTCAGACACAGCTTTCGAATCGAATGGTGGTGGCCAAGAATCCGTCGGAAGCGCTCATGTATCTGCGGCAGTGCGTATCCGTCGGGCCGTTCGAGGAAACAGTGCTCGATCATGCGAGTCCCGGCCTTATTCTGCTCGATGTGAACATGGCATCCCATCGGGGGCTGGATCTTCTGCATGATCTGCGGACGGATCCCAAACTGATGACGATTCCCATTGTGATCCTGACGAGCTCTCTCGAAGAAACCGATCTGGCTTGTACGATGTCGCATGGAGTGACCGGGTATTTCCTCAAGCCGATGGACGCTCATCAGCTTCGCAAGGTGATCAAGGACGTGGAAGAGCATTGGTCGCTCCTGATGATTGCACCTTGCGCCAACTGACGAAACGATTTTGATGTATTCGGCCTCGAATGATGTGTTAGGCAATGCGCGACGATGAAGAGGCGCCCGACCGCTGTGCGGTCGGGCGCAGGTTTTTGGAGCGAGTCGGCTTGATGTGTGCGGTGCAGCCTGCCCATATAGTTTGCATTTTGCCACGCGTTTCAACTTGTCAACACGGGTAAGTGTTAAAGAAATCTAAGAAATACGGATGGCCCCTTCCTTGCAAATAGGCAACGTGGACAAGAAGGAGTCAACGCCATGTTGAATCAACGCGGCTACAGCATCCTTGAACTCATGATGGTCGTGTGTATCATCGGAGTTCTGACGATGATCGCCATGACCGAATACAACAAGATCCACAACCGGGCCTTCGTTGGTGCGGCGATGAGTGACCTGCAATTGCTTCGCAAGGCTCTCTCCATGTACGATGCCGAGCAGGGAGCCTTTCCGCTGGCCGGTGCCGCTTCGCCGGTCGCTTTGACGGCAATGCTGATTGATCCGACGGGTCAGCCGTATATAAATCCGCCGAACGGGAACAACTTCCGGACGTTTCAGTACATTCCACCCAACCCCGGTGAACGCTACGGGGACTACACGATGCGAGTGGTCTGCAACGATCATTGGCTGACACAGATCACCGTTCATAACTCGCAGGACATGGAGATCATTCGTCTGAACTGATCTCTTGAGCGAGCGATGCGTTTCGAAGGAGGCATGACGCCTGAAGCGGCCCGATAAATCGGGCCGCTTGCATTTTGCGAGGGCGACTTCTCATACGGTCTGTGGGTCACACTCGTACAGAAGAGGGCAATTCTCGCCCGTCCCGCATGGAAATTCGGGAGAGGAAGCTGGTTTTGCGTCAGAGCAGTTGCCGTAACATCATACGTCACAACTCTATCTTTGACATCCCGCCGCTATACTCATTATATTGCAGATAGACTCAAAGCGAGAGGATGAACTGGGAAGAAGAACGATATGTGGAGGTGGATGATGAAACTGTTTCGAGCGTTTTTTGTCGCTTGTGCCGGAATGCTCCTATTGATCGGATGGACTTCATCGGCGCACGCCTGGTGCAATCCCGGAGTGGTCACCTGCCTCACGGTGATTGATTCATCGAATGCCCAGGGCCATGATGACGTGAATCGCTACAATTGCACGGGCAGCACGCAATTCAACGGCAACGCCCACGTCTATCGTTTGGATCATCTGGGTGGGCCGCTGTGGATCAACCTA